>CAMLNW010000005.1 GCA_946481495.1 uncultured Actinomycetes bacterium | reverse complement strand
GTCACTGTTGTGGTCGCCGTTGAAATCGCCGGCTGCTTTGATGCTCCAGCCCGCGCCGAACGGATTGTTGGCGATCAAGCCGCCGCCGGCAATCGTCGCCTGAACCGTCACATCGGGCAGCGGCTGTCCGGTCGCCGCGTCTGCGAGAAGAACGGGCATCCGTACCACGTCGACTTCGACCCGCCGAAGAATCCCGGCTTCTGCGATCAGGACGGCTCGCCGCTGATTCAGCGCGACGATGACCGCGAGGAGACGATCAAGCACCGGCTCGACGTCTTCCACGACCAGACCGAGCCGCTTGTCGAGCACTACGAGGGCAAGGGATTGCTGCGTCGCTTCGACGGCAGCCGCTCGCCCGACGAGGTGCACGCGCACATCCGCGCGACGCTCGCGACGCTGCGCCTCGAGGAACAGCTCTAGCGATGGCGATCATCAAGAAGACGCCCGAGGAGATCGAGAAGATCGCAGCCTCCGGGCAGGTTCTCGCGCGCTGTCACAAGCTGCTGCGCTCCAAGGCCCGTGCCGGCGTCACGACCGAGGAGCTCGACGAGGCGGCGGAGCGGTTCATCCGCTCGCAGGGTGGGACGCCTTGCTTCAAGGGCTACCGTGGTTTTCCCGGTTCGATCTGCGCGTCGCCGAACTCGATGGTCGTCCACGGCATCCCCGGGGACTACGAGCTCGTGCGTGGCGACGTGCTGTCGGTCGACATCGGCGTCGAGCTCGACGGCTGGATCTCCGACGCGGCGGTGACACTGCCGATCGGTCCGGTCGGCGACGTCGCCGCCGGCCTGCTCGAATCGACGCGCGGCTCGCTCTTCGACGGCATCGAGCACTGTGTCGCCGGCAACCGCCTCGGCGACGTCTCGGCCGCGATCCAGCGTCGCGTCGAGTCCGACGGCTACTCGATCATCCGTTCGCTGGTCGGGCACGGCGTCGGTCGCGAGATGCACGAGGACCCGCAGATCCCGAACTTCGGCACTCCCGGCAGCGGCCCGCTGCTCGAGGAGGGCATGGCGCTGGCGATCGAGCCGATGGTCAACGTCGGCGGACCCGGGGTCCGCCTAGCGCCCGACAACTGGTCGGTCTACTCGGAGGATGGGTCGCTTGCGGCGCACTTCGAGCACACCGTCGCGATAACGGCCGACGGGCCACGCATACTCACCCCCTGGCACCTGGATGACGGCGCCATGAGCCCCGTTGGAGCCGAGGCAACGAGCGGTCGCTGAGGGCCGACCGGATGCTCCTGGGCCAGCGTGCTATCGTGCTCCGTTGGCGCTAGGCCGTCTCCTGGGCCCTGCGCCGGTTCTCTATATACGGAAGGTAGCGATGAAGGTCCGAGCGTCGGTCAAACCCATGTGTGAGAAGTGCAAGGTCATTCGCCGCAATGGCGCCGTCCTCGTGATCTGTCAGAACCCGCGCCACAAGCAGCGGCAGGGCTGACGCAGACGATGGCACGCATCGCTGGCATCAACATTCCCCTCAACAAGAGGGTCGAGATCGGTCTCACCTACGTCTACGGGATCGGGCGCTCGCAGTCGAACGCCATCCTGAAGAAGGCTGGGGTTGATCCCAACACCTACGTCAAGGACCTGACCGACGACGAGGTCATCAAGCTGCGCGACGCGATCGACCAGGACCTCACGGTCGAGGGCGATCTGCGGCGCGAGCTGTCCCAGAACATCAAGCGGCTGATGGAGATCGGTGCGTACCGCGGTCTTCGCCATCGTCGCGGCCTGCCCGTCCGCGGGCAGCGCACCAAGACCAACGCCCGCTCTCGCAAGGGCCCCAAGCGCATGTCGGTGGCCGGGAAGAAGAAGGTGACGAAGTAGTGGCACAGCAGAGGCCAGCACGACCTCGTGGGCGCCGCAAGGCGAAGAAGAACGTTCCGTTCGGACAGGCCCACATCAAGACGAGCTTCAACAACACGATCGTGTCGCTGACCGACCGTGAGGGCAACGTGATCGCGTGGGAGTCCGCCGGCGGCGCCGGTTTCAAGGGCTCGCGCAAGTCGACCCCGTTCGCCGCCCAGGTGACCGCCGACGCGGCCGCCAAGAAGGGCATCGAGCAGGGCCTCGAGAAGGTCGAGGTCTTCGTCAAGGGCCCCGGTTCCGGACGCGATACCGCGATCCGCTCGCTGCAGGCCGCCGGGCTCGAGGTCACGGGCATCCGCGACGTCACCCCGCAGGCGCACAACGGCTGCCGTCCCCGCAAGCGGCGGAGGGTTTGACGATGGCGCGCGACACCGGTTCCCAGTGCAAGCAGTGCCGCCGTGAGGGCACCAAGCTCTTCCTCAAGGGCGAGCGTTGCCTCACCGACAAGTGCGGCATCGAGCGACGCAACTACCCGCCAGGCGATCACGGCCGTGGTCGTCCGCGCCAGTCCGAGTACCGCGTCCAGCTGCGCGAGAAGCAGAAGGCCCGTCGCTACTACGGCGTGCTCGAGAAGCAGTTCCGCGGCTACTACGATCGCGCGTCGCGCCAAGAGGGCGTGACCGGCGAGAACCTGCTGCGGATCCTCGAGTGCCGGCTCGACAACGTGCTTGTCAGGCTCGGCTTCGCCGCTTCGCGTCGCCAGGCGCGCCAGTTCGTCCGCCACGGACACTGGCTCGTCAACGGTCGCCGCGTCGACATCCCCTCGTACCAGGTGCGTCCCGATGACGTGATCACGCTGGCCCCCGGATTCCAGGGCGACCAGACGATCCGAGACGCGACCGAGCTGGTTTCCGTGGTCCCAGCCTGGCTACAGGCCGATCACGACGGCCTGATGGCCAAGGTGCTGCGCCGACCGGAGCGCGACGAGATCGCCGTCCCGGTCCAAGAGCAGCTCATCGTCGAGCTTTACTCGAAGTAGAAGTCCAAGACGCGCGCGACGCCCGCCGGCGGGTCGCGTGCGCACCAACGCGAAGGACATCGCCCATGATCGAGTTTCAGACCCCCCAGATCTCCGCCGAGACCGTCACCGACACGCGCGGGACGTTCACGATCGAGCCGCTCGACCGCGGTTTCGGCTACACCTTCGGCAACTCGCTGCGGCGGGTGCTGCTGTCCTCGCTGACTGGTGCCGCGGTCACCAGCGTTCGGATCGAGGGCGTCGCCCACGAGTTCTCGACGATCTCCGGTGTCAAGGAGGACGTCACCGACGTCGTCCTGAACCTCAAGGAGATCGTCTGCCGGATGCACTCCGAGGCATCCGAGATCGAGGCGCCGCTCGTCGTGACCGGTCCCGGTGAGGTCACCGCCGGCGACATCGATCTGCCGTCCGGCGTCGAGATCCTCAACCCCGAGACGCACATCGCGACGCTCGAGAAGAAGACCAAGCTCGAGGTGTACCTGACGATCGGCCACGGCAGCGGCTACTCGCCCGCCGAGGACAACAAGTCGCCGGAGCAGCCGATCGGCGTCATCCCGATCGACTCGATCTTCTCGCCGGTCAAGCGCGTCGCCTACTCCGTCGAGTCGGCCCGCGTCGGACAGCGCACCGACTACGACAAGCTGACGCTCGACATCGAGACCGACGGCTCGCTCGACCCGCACGCCGCGCTGCGCGAGGCCGCCGAGACGCTGATCAAGTACTTGGCGATCTTCAGCGAGCCCGAGCGCGTCGAGGCGCTGCGCGAGGCCGGTGCCGCGCTCGTCGGCGCTGCCGCGACCAACGGTGGCGAGCTCGGTGGCAGCAGCAGCGGCTCGGTGTCCGGCGGCGACGGGATGGACGACATCCTGATCGAGGAGCTGGAGCTGGGCGTCCGCTCCTACAACTGCCTCAAGCGCGCCGGTGTCCAGACGGTCGGCGACCTGATCCAGAAGTCCGAGTCCGAGCTCAACGCGATTCCCAACTTCGGTCGCAAGTCGATCGAGGAGGTCATGGAGACGCTCGAGGCACGGGGACTTTCCCTCCGCGCTTAGCGGAAACCCCTAGACTGCCCAAGGTTCGCCATGCGCCATCAGAAGCAAAAAGGAAAGCTCAGCCGCGACTCAGCGCACCGCAAGGCGCTGCTGATGAACCTCTCGCGCGAGATCATCGACCACGAGAAGATCAAGACCACTCAGGCGAAGGCGAAGGCCGTCAAGCTGAACTGGAGCGGCTGATCACCCTCGCCAAGAAGGGCGACCAGCACTCGCGTCGTCTGGCGATGTCGCGACTTGGGCAGGACAAGGGCGTCGTCTACAAGCTGTTCGAGGAGATCGCCCCGCGCTACGCGGAGCGTCCTGGCGGCTACACGCGCATCTCGAAGCTCGGACCACGCAAGTCCGACGCGACCGAGATGGTCTTCCTCGAGCTGGTCTAGAGCTCGAGGACGTAGCCGTCCGGGCCGAGGTTGCGGACGAGCGTGTCGCCGATCCGCGACTCGTTGGTCCACTGCTCGTGGATGTGGCCGCAGAGAACCGCGCGCGCGTTCTTGCTCTGAGCGGCCTCGAGCACGGCGGTGCTGCCGAGGTTCTTGTCGACGTGCCCCTTGGGCGGTGAGTGGCTGAGCAGGACCGCGTTCTCGGGGAGCGTGAGCAGCATGTTGGTGGCCTCGTCCTCGGTGAGGTCGAAACTCCAGTCCCAGGGCGTGGTCGGGATGCCGCCGCCGATGCCGAAGAAGGCGACCCCGTCGATCGTCGCCGTCTCGCCGTGGAGGACGGTTACGCCGTTCCAGCCAGCGGTGGCGGAGCGCAGCGCGTCCGCCGTCTCGTTGTTGCCGGGAACAAGCAGCACTGGTGCCTCGATCGCCTCCAGCGGCGCGACCGTCTGCAGCAGACCCTCGTGGACGCTGGCGAAGTCGCCGACGCCGGCGACGACGTCGGCGGAGCGTGCCTGATCGACCAGCGACTCGACGGCGCCGAGGTCGCAGTGGACGTCTGAGAAGGCGAGCAACTTCACGTGACGCAGCCTACCCGGCTGTCAACAGGTCGCCCGCAGTCCGGCGAAGTATTCTCGGGGTCGTGGCCCCAAGAATGCTTCGCTGATAGCTTCGCGGCATGGACGTCGAGGCGATCAAGAACGGGGCCCGCGAGGGTTGGGGCAAGGGGGGCTACTCGGGGCTGTCGGAGGTCCTGCGGCCAGCGGCGCAGGCACTCTGCGACGCGTGCGCTGTCGGTGCGGGCCAAGAGGTCCTGGACGTGGCTGCCGGTGACGGGAACTTTGCGCTGGCGTGTGCGTTCGAGGGGGCGAGTGTGGTTGCCTCGGATATCGCGCCCAGAATGGTCGAGCGTGGGAAGGCACGCTCGGAGGCCGAGGGCTACGACGTCGAGTGGGTCGAGGCGGACGCCGAGGAGCTGCCGTTCGACGACGGCCGCTTCGAGTGCGTCGGGTCGGTGTTCGGCGCGGTGATGGCGCCGCGGCCAGACGTCGTCGCGCAGGAGCTGTTCCGGGTCGTGCGGCCCGGCAACACGGTCGGAATTGCGTCCTGGGTACCGGACGGTGTTGCGCAGCAGCTGTTCGCGATCGGGCGCAAGTACGCGCCGCCAACGTCGACACGCGCTGCGACACACGAGCAGTGGGGTGACGAGGACATCGTCAACGAGCGCCTAGGTGAGCTGGCGAACTCGATCGAGATGGAGCGGCGGTCGCTGCCCTGGGCGGGCGAGTCACCCGAGCAGTACGTCGACTTCCTTGAGCGCAACGCGCCGATGCAGGCGGCCGCCAAGGAGGCGATGCCGCCCGAGCTGTACGCGCAGATGCGCGGCGACTTCATCGAGCTCGCGCGCGGCTGGGCTGGGGGCGACGGGCCGTTCTCGGTCGATGCCGAGTACCTGGTGATCGTGGCTCGCAAACGCGGGTGACGGCCAGGCTCACGATCGAGTACGACGGCGGGGAGTTCGCCGGTTGGGCGACGCAGCTCGGGCAGCGGACCGTCCAGGAGACATTGGAGGGGGCGCTGGAGCGCCAGGCTGGGCGTCCGGTGGCGCTGACGGTCGCGGGGCGCACGGATGCTGGTGTGCACGCGCGCGGGCAGGTGGCGTCGCACGCCGGCGAGCCGCTGCCGCGCGAGCGGATTAACGCCTTGCTGTCGCCGGATGTGCGGGTGCTGGAGAGCGTGGCGGCAGCGGACGACTTCGACGCGCGCCGTGACGCGATCGGTCGTGTCTACCGCTATCGCGTGCTGCCCGGGCGGGTCGAGCGGCCGCTCGAGCGCGGCCGGTCTTTGCACTGGCGCTATCCACTCGACCGCGCGGTGCTCGACCAGTGCGCCGCGCTGCTGCCGGGGCGCCACGACTTCACCGCGTTCACGCCGACCGACGGCTACCACCAACGCTTCGTGCGCGACGTCGTACGCGCGGAGTGGGCCGAGGAGCCGAGTGGAGTGCTCGCGTTCTGGATCGAGGCCGACTCGTTCATGCGGCACATGGTGCGGACCTTGGTCGGGACGATGCTCGGCTTGGCCGCCGAGCGGACGACGATCCCGCCGTTCGAGACCCTGCTCGAGGGCAGGCACCGCCGCGAGGCCGGCGACACCGCGCACGCGCACGGTCTCTACCTCGAGGCGATCCGCTACCGCTAACGCCGGGGTAACGACGGCTCCGGCCCGAGGTCTATCCTCGGTCGTCGCGATGAAGGTGCTGCTGACCAACGACGACGGGATTCAGGCGACTGGCCTGCACGCCATGCGGCGCGCGCTGCTCGAAGTGCCCGGGGTCGAGCTGGCGACGATCGCGCCCGACTCGAACCGGTCGGCGACAGCGCGCAGCATCACGACACGCAGCCCGCTCTGGGTCGACGAGGTCGAGCTCGGCGACGGCACGACCGGCTACGCGACCGACGGAACGCCGGTCGACTGCGTCCGCTTCGCGGCACTCGGGCTGATCGAGTTCAAGCCCGAGCTGATCGTCTCGGGGATCAACCACGGCTCGAACCTCGGCGACGACATCACCTACTCGGGAACCGTCGCCGCGGCGCTCGAGGGGATCGTGCTCGGCCTGCCGGCGATCGCGGTGTCCCAGCAGGCCGACCACGGCGAGATGGACTTCCGCATCGGCCGCGCCTGGGAGCCCGAGAACTTCGCGACGGTCGCCGCGTTCGTGGCAAGGATGGTCGAGGAGCTGCAGGACGTGCCGATGCCGGAGGGCACGCTGCTCAACGTCAACGCGCCCGCCGGTGAGATCGCGGGCGCCAGCGCCTGCCGACTCGGCAAGCGGATCTACCGCGACTCGCTCGAGCTCGCGGAGGAGCAGGAGGGCCGGCGGCGCTACCGGATCTATGGCGAGCGTCCCGGCTACCACCCCGAGGAGGGAACGGACTTTGCCGCGATCGCCGACGGGCGAATCGCCGTCACGCCGCTGCACTTCGACCTCACCGATCGCGCCGCCGTCGAGACGCTGACGAGCTTCGACTTCGATCGGCTGCTTGCCCCAGCCGCCAAAGAGGTGTGAACGACTCACCCGAAGCACGCGCTGCCGAGCTGCGCCGGCAGATAGAGCACCACAACGAGCTCTACTACCAGCGCGACGCGCCGGAGATCGGCGACGACGAGTACGACGCGCTGATCGACGAGCTGCGACGGCTCGAGGCCGAACATCCAGCGCTGCGCACGCCGGAGTCGCCGACGCAGCGTGTCGGCAGCACGCCGCTGCAGCGGTTCGAGCCGGTGCGGCACGAGCAGCCGATGCTGTCGCTCGGCAACGCGCGCTCTGAGGAGGAGCTCCGCGCCTGGCTCGAGCGCACCGAGCGCTACATCGAGCGTGCCGAGATCGCGGTCGACGGCGACATCTGCTTCGTCACCGAGCCGAAGATCGACGGGCTGGCGATCTCGCTGCTCTACCGCGACGGCGAGCTGGTGCGCGGCGCGACGCGCGGCGACGGCGAGATCGGCGAGGACGTCACCCAGAACCTGCGCACGCTCGACACCGTCCCGCAGCGGATCGAGGACGCGCCAGCGCTGCTCGAGGTGCGCGGCGAGGTCTACATCCCGCGGGCTGCGTTCGCGAAGCTCAACGAGGAGCGCGCGGCGGCCGGCGAGCCAACCTACGCCAACCCGCGCAACACCGCCGCCGGCTCGATCCGTCAGCTCGATCCGGCGCTCGCTGCGTCGCGTCCACTCGCGCTGTGGGCCTACTCGATCGGCGCGCTCGAGGGGTTCGCGTTCGAGAGCCACCACGAGTCGCTCGAGTGGCTGCGCGCGCGCGGCTTCCCGATCGCCGACGGCATCGAGCGCCACGACGGCCTGGACGCGGTGGTGCGCGCCTGCCGCGCCTGGGAGGAGCGGCGCGAGGGGCTCGACTTCGAGATCGACGGCGTCGTCGTGAAGGTCGACGATCTGGCGCTGCAGCGGGCACTCGGCGTCGTCGGTCGCGAGCCGCGCGGTGCGATCGCCTGGAAGTTCCCGCCGATGACCGCGACGACGATCTTGCGCAAGGTGCAATGGAACGTCGGGCGGACCGGTCACATGGTTCCGTTCGCCGAGCTCGAGCCGGTCCAGGTCACCGGCGTCACCGTCAAGCTCGCGACGCTCCACAACGAGGAGGACATCGCGCGCAAGGACGTCCGCGAGGGCGACGAGGTGATCGTCACGCGCGCCGGCGACGTGATCCCGCGGGTCGTGTCGCCGACACCCAAGGCACAGAAGCGGCGCAACCGCGGACCGGTGCCGACCCCGCCCGAGCGCTGCCCCGCCTGCGACACCGCGACCGTGAAGCCGGAGGGCGGCGTCTGGACGATCTGCCCGAACCGCGCTGGCTGCCCCGGCCAGCTGTTCCAGACCGTCAAGCAGTTCGTCAGCCGCGGCGCGATGGACATCGAGGGCCTCGGCGAGGAGCGTGTGCTGCAGTTCCTGCGCGCGGGCCTGATCGACGGGATCGCCGGCATCTACGACCTGACCGTTGAGCAACTCGTCGAGCTCGAGCGCTTCGGTCCCGACTCGGCACGCAACCTGATCGCGGCGATCGAGCGCTCGAAGCAGCAGCCGTTCCACCGTGTGCTGTTCGGGCTCGGCATCCACGGCATCGGTGGAGTCAACGCCCGCGCGCTGACCGGCTGGTTCCGCACGGTCGACGCGTTGCTCGACGCGACGCCGGAGCAGATCGAGGAGGTCCCGGGAATCGGCCCGATCCTCGCCGAGCAGATCGCCGAGACGCTCAGCGAGACCGCTACGCGCGAGCTGATCGAGCGGCTGCGCGCCGCCGGGGTCCAGCTCGAGGAGCAAGGTCCGGCCCCCGGTGAGATAGAGGGGCCGCTGAAGGACAAGACGTTCGTCCTGACCGGGACGCTGCCCGATCTGACGCGTGACGAGGCCAAGGAGCGGATCGAGGCCGCCGGTGGCAAGGTCACCGGCTCGGTATCGAAGAAGACCGACTACGTCGTCGCCGGCGCCGATCCCGGCTCGAAGCTGGCGAAGGCAGAGAAGCTCGGCGTCGAGACGATCGACGAGGCCGGGCTGCTGAAGCTGCTCGGCTAGCGAGGACTAGCGAAGCAGCCGGCCGGCTGCGCACGAGGAGATCAGCGGACGCCGGCGATCGCCTGAAGCATCCGGTCTTGGATGTTGCGCGCGCCGTAGGGGTCGATCCCGTTCATCAGGATCGAGAAGACGTAGGTGTCGCCGGAGCGGGCGCGACAGTAGCCGGACACCGCCGAGACATCGGACAGCGTGCCGGTCTTGCCGCGACAGTGTCCGCGCGCGGGTCCGCTGCGCATCCGCGTTCCGAGCGTCCCGTCACGGCCGGCGATCGACAGCGAGCGGCTGAAGGCGACCCATTCGTCGCGCTCGCGCATCGCCAGCAGCAGCTTCGCGACGCGGTAGGGGGACGCTCGGTTGAGCCGCGAGAGGCCGGAGCCGTCGGCGAGCCGAGACGGGCGGCCGCCGATTCTCTTTGCGAAGCGGGCGGCGGTTCGTGCTCCGGCGCTGGTGGTTGCGCGGGTGACGACCCGGCGTTCCGCTTGGGAATCGCTGCTCGCCGGGTCGTCACCCGCGGTGTAGCGGACGTCGAGGGCGAGATCCTTGACGAGGGTCTCGGCGAAGTAGTTGTCCGAGGGCTTGTTGGTGAGCGCGGCGAGGCGGGCCATGGTGGGGGACCGGACGGCGGCGAGGGGCTGGGCGGCTCGGGGCGCGGTGCCGCTGGCCGCGGCTCCGGTGACCGGAATGCCGCGCTTGCGGAGTGCGTCGGTGAGCCGAGCTGCCGCGAACGACGGCGGATTGGTCTGGAAGCTGGAGCCGTTCTCGGCGCCGAGGCCGCGGTTGTAGCCGAGCGCGCTGAGCGGGCCGACCCAGATCGAGGTTCCGTAGCTGGAGTCGGGGCCGCCGCGCAGGCTGTCGAAGGCGGACTCGTCGCCGTAGACCCGGCCGGCGACGCGCTTGACGCGGGCGCGATCGAGCTGGGCGGCGAGCGCCTCCACGGTTGCGCCGCTGCCGTATGAGCGGCTGGTGAAGCTCTGGCTGCCGAACGTCGGGTCGCCGCCGCCGACGAGGTAGAGGTTGCCGCGATAGACGCCCTTGGACCCGAGCTTTCCTGTACCGCGGACCTCGGTCGCGAGCCTGCCCGCCACGCCGAAGCGCGCGAGCGCGGCCGAGGTCGTGAACAGCTTGGTGTTGGAGGCGAGGATGCGCGGCGTCGTGTGGCGCCAGGCGAAGACGGGGCGTCCGCTGTCGGCGTTGAAGACGTAGGCGCCGCTCCAGCTTCCGGACGAGCCCATGGCGGCGCCCAGGCTCGACGAGAGCCCGCGCTCGCTGGCGCCCGCCGCCGGGGCCGCGATCGCCGTGACGGTCGCTGCCAGGATCGCTGCCGCTGTCCAGATTCTGCTCATCTTCAACGGCAGAACACGCTACATGCGGCACCGGAGCGGTTGACCGACCGGTCCTGGGGGATAATGGATCTGGCATGGGAGACGTTGTAAAGCTGGAGAAGCCTCCAGCCAAGGGCAAGAAGCCAGCCGCCAAGCCGCGGCGGCGCCGCCCGCGGCGCTCGCGCACCGCGCTCGTCCTGGGCGGCGGTGGCTTCACTGGCGGCGTCTACGAGATCGGCGCGCTGCGCGCGCTCGACCTGCTCGCCGTCAATCGGACGGTCAACGACTTCGACGTCTTCGTCGGCACCAGCGCCGGGTCGTTCGTCAGCAGCCTCGTCGCCAACGGCGTCACGCCCGAGGAGATGATGCGGGTCGTCAACGAGCAGCCGCCGAGCCCGTTCCGCGACGTCGACCGCGGCCAGCTGATGCGCCCAAACATCAGCGAGTTCGCCCAGTCGGCGGCGATGCTGCCGTGGCGGATGCTTGGCGTGCTGAAGACCGTCGCGACCCAGCGCGGCCTGTCGCTGGTCGACGTGGCGGCCGAGATCGCGCAAGGGCTGCCATCGGGCGCGTACAGCACGCGTGGCGTCGAGCAGTACCTCGACGGGGTGCTCGGCGAGTCCGGTCGCGTCAACGACTTCCGCAAGCTCAAGCGCGAGCTCTATCTGACCGCCACCGACCTCGACACGACCGAGCGGATCGTGTTTGGCGGCGACGGGTGGGACGACGTCTCGATCGCCAAGGCGGTCAGCGCGTCGACGGCGCTGCCGATGGTCTACAAGCCGGTCGAGATCGGCGGGCGTCAGCTGATCGACGGCGGCATCCGCTCGACGACCAACGTCGACGTCGCCGTTGAGCGCGGCGCCAAGTTCATCGTCGTCGTCAACCCGCTGGTGCCGTACGTCAACGACTTCCAGAAGCAGATTCCGACGGCGTTCGGCAGCAAGGTGCGGCGCGTCGCCGACATGGGCTTCGCCCAGATCGGCTACCAGACGTTCAAGCTGCTCGCCCACCAGCGGCTGCACGAGGCGGTCGGCCACTGGAAGGAGCGCTATCCGGGCGTCGACATCGTCCTCGTCGAGCCAGAGCCGAACGACCAGCTGATGTTCGAGACGAACATCATGAACTTCAACCGGCGCGTCGACATCGCTCGCCACGGCTTCGAGTCGGTGACGATCAAGCTGGCCGAGGACTACGACGATCTGAAGTCGGTTTGCGCCAAGCACGGCATCGAGATCTCCGCGACACGGGTGCGCAAGGTCGTCGGCAAGCTCGAGCGCGAGCGGGAGAAGACGGCGGCTTGGCGACGGATCCTCGAGCAGACCACCGGCTCGCTGCTGCGCCAGTCCGAGGACGGGTAGAGGAGACCAAGGGGCCAAGCCGGCCTGGTCGGTGCCCTAGTCTGTCTCGACGTGGCTAGCAACGACCCCACAGAGAGCGGCGGCCTCTTCGTCCGGCGCCCAAGCGAGGTTCGCGGGGTCAAGTACCGCGGCACGCCGCAGCGCAAGGGGGAGGCGCGTCAGAGCGCCGACCGTGGCCTCGCCTTCGGGCTGTTGGCGCTAGAGACAGTCCTGTGTCTGAGCCTGTTCGGCCCACAGCCGTACTTCTGGTTCTGGTTCGGCTCCCAGGTCCAGTACTGGACTGACTCCGTCTCGGCGGGCATCGCAACGATCATGGCCGGCACGCTGACGTCGCTGCTGGTCACGGTCGCGATCGCCAAGCGGGTCGACAACGCCTGGAAGCTGGTCCGGCGCGCCGCCGGCTACAAGCAGGAGCGTGGCGCGCTCGAGGTGATCTTCGCGATCAGCGTCGCGATCGCCGTCGTGATCTTCACGTTCTGGTTCTTCATCATCCAGGGTCCCGGACCGTCGGTCGCGCCCAAGTAGCCGTATGGGATTGCTCGACTACTACAAGCAGTTCGAGGACGTCGACGAGGAGGAGCTCAACAAGGCCCGCCGCGAGCGCCGCGCGCGCGAGAAGCGGCTGGCGCTGGAGCGGGCGCCGGAGCTCGACCTGTCGAGCACCGAGTGGCCCGAGCTGCCGAATTCAGAGGTCGTCAACGCGTCGATCTACACGGCGCGCGGCCGCGTCAACGGATACCCGAACCGCCATGCGGCAGGTGTGCGCCGAATGCTCGCCGAGCGCCACGGCGTCGAGCCGGAGCGGATCGTCGTCGGCAACGGCGCCGCGGAGCTGTTGCAGACGACGGCGATGACGCTGATGTCGGCGGGCGACGAGCTGGTCACGCCGTGGCCGAGCTACCCGCTCTATCCGCTGATGGCAGCTCGCGCCGGCGGCCGTCCGGTGGCTGTTGAGACCGGCGCCGACGGCCAGGACCTCGATCGCCTGCGCGACGCCGTCACCGACCGGACGCGGCTGGTGATGATCTGCAACCCCAACGACCCGACCGGGACCTACGTACCGGCCGAACGGATCGCCGCGCTCGCGGGCGACTTGCCGGAGCGCGTCCACCTGATCGTCGACGAGGCGTTGATCCACTTCCAGGAGGCCGAGCCGCTCGATGCCGTCCTGCGGCTGACCGACGCCTTCCCCCGGCTGCTGGTCGTGCGCACCTTCTCGAAGATCTACGGCCTGTCGGGCCTCCGTGCCGGCTACGCCGTCGCCTCTAATGCGGCCGCCAAGCTGCTCGACGCGATCGCTCCGGTGCTCGGCGTCAACGCGCTCACCCAGGCCGCTGTCGTCCAGGCACTGAAGATTGGCGATCGCGAGGTCGAACGCCGTCGCGCCACCGTTGTCGAGGAGCGCCACCGCCTGCTCGCCGCCCTCGCCCAGATGCCGGTCGACGTAACAGCCTCCCAAGCCAACTTCATCTGGATGGCTGCCGACGACCTCTCCGGCGCCGCCTTCGCCAACCGCCTCCAACGCGAGTCCGTCACCGTCGCCCCCGGCGGCCCACTCGGCGCCGACGACCACATCCGCGCCGCCATCCGCGACGTTGCCGCCACCAACCGCCTCCTCTCAGCGCTCGAGAAGTCTCTCAACGCGGCGCGCTAGGCGACGCCTAGCGCGCCGCGTCGTAGATTGAGTCGACGACGGCGGCGTACTTGTCGTTGACGACGTTGCGCTTGACCTTGAGGGTGGGGGTCAGCTCGCCGGTCTCTTGGGTCAGGTCGTCGGGGAGGATCTCGAAGTACTTGATCTGCTCGACGGGGCCGACGGTGGAGTTGACGGCGTCGACCGTCTCCTGGACGGCGGCGCGCATCTGGTCCGAGCCTGCGATCTGGTCGGGCTCAAGACCGTGCTGGCCGGCGAAGGCCGGGAGCTCGTCGGGGTCGAGCGTGATCAGCGCGACGAGGTACGGGCGGCGGTCGCCGATCACCACGGCTTGGGAGATCCAGCGGTTCTGCTTGAGGCCGTTCTCGAGATTCGCGGGCGTGATGTTCTTGCCGCCCGCCGTGATGATGATGTCCTTCTTGCGCCCGACGATGTAGATGAAGCCGTCGTCGTCGATCCGGCCGAGATCACCGGTGTGCAGCCAGCCCTCGACGAGCGTGTCGGCGGTCGCGTCGGCGTTCTTGTAGTAGCCCTGGAAGATGTTGGCGCCGCGCAGCAGCAACTCGCCATCGTCGGCGACCTTCGCCTCGACTCCAGGCAGCGGCCTTCCGACCGAGCCGAAGCGGAACTCGCCCGGGGTGTTGGCGCTGGCGACCGTCGAGGTCTCGGTCATCCCGTAGCCCTCCATCACCGGCACGCCGCAGGCGTAGAAGAACTCGAGGATCTCGTGAGCGATCGGCGCCGCGCCGGTCACGCACTCGCGGATCTGGCCGCCGAACAGCGCCCGCACGTTGGCGTAGAGCTTCTCGTCGGCGGCGTCGAACGCCTGCTGCAGCTCCGCCGGCACCTCCTGACCGGTCCGCTGCAGTTCGCGCACCTTCAACCCGAGCGCGATCGCTTGCTGGAGCTGCTCGGGATCCTCGGCCGCGCTCGTCGCGAGCGTGTAGATCTTCTCGAACATCCGCGGGACCGACGGGAAGTAGGTCGGCTTGACCTCGATCAGGTTGGGGACGATCTTCTGCGCGTCCTTCTCCCAGTAGGCGATCGTGCCTCCGACGTCGATCGCCACGAACTGGATCAGCACCGCGAAGGCGTGGGCGAGCGGGAGGAAGAGGTAGACAGAGTCGCCGGCCACCAGCGCCCCAGCCTGCTCGGTCATCGTCGGGACGTCGCGGTAGTTGCCGTGGGTCAGCAGGCAGCCCTTCGGCGGCCCGGTCGTTCCAGACGTGTAGATCGTGATCGCGAGGTCGTCCTTGGTGACGGCGGCGGTACGCGCCTCCAGCTCTGCGGGGTCGCGCGCGCCGCCGCGCGCACGCAGGTTGGCCAGCGGGATCGCGTCGCCGCTCGCGTCACCCGCCGGGTCGAAGATCACGACGTGCTCGAGCTTCGGCAGCCGGTCCCTGACGGCGAGCACCTTGGCGAGCTGCTCGGCGTCCTCGAGGAAGACGGCGCGTGACTCGGAGTGCTCGAGCACGTACTCGCACTCCTCGGCGGAGTTCGTCTGGTAGATCGAGACCGAGACGAGTCCGGCGGAGAGGATCGCGAAGTTGGCGTAGGTCCACTCGGGGCGGGTATGGCTGATGATCGAGACCTTGTCGCCATGCTCGAGGCCAAGGTCGATCAGTCCGCGTGCGGTCTCGCTGACGGCGTCGCCGAGCTCCGCGTAGCTGGTCTCGACCCACTCGTCGCCGGCCTTGTGCTTCAGCGCCGTCGCGTCGCCAAAGCGCTCCGCGGCGAGCGGCAGCAGGTCGGCCATCGTCTTAGAGCCGGTTCCGGCACCGGCCGTTGCTCCCTCCATCGTCTCTCCTCCCCAGGAAAACTCGATTGGTTGCCAGGCGCAGTCTAGACCGGGTTCGCAACCTCGATGAACTGGTGCTCGACGCCGAACCGCTCGGCGACGAGCTCGCCGAGCCGGCGGATGCCGAAGGTCTCCGTCGCATAGTGGCCTGCGGCGATGAAGTGGAGGCCGCTCTCACGGGCGTCGGCCATCGAGTGCTCGGACGGCTCACCCGTCAGGAAGCCGTCGAGCTCGAGCCCGATCGCATCGTCGAGATAGCCGGCCGCCGCGCCCGAGATAACGCCGAGGCTGTGGACGGTCTCGGGGCCGGCACCTTGGATCAGCGGCTCGCGGCCGCCGAAAGCGGCGACGCAACGCTCGCGCAGCTCGGCCAGGGCGATCCCCTTGCTGCAACGACCGACGAGCCCCAGCGGCCGGCCCTCGTAGTTGCCGATCCGCTCCGCTGGCTCGAGACCGAGCGCCGCGCAGATCAGCGCGTTGTTGCCGACCTCCGGATGCGCGTCGAGTGGCAGGTGGTAGGCGGCCAGCGACATGTCAGCGGCGAACAGTGTCTGCAGGCGGCGCTTGGCCTGAACGCTGATTGCCTGGGGACGCGATCCCCAAACGATCCCGTGATGGCAGAGAACGAGCTGCGCGCCGGTCTCTGCGGCACGCTCGAACAGCTCGAGATGGGCAGACACGCCGGTCACGACACGCTCGACCCGTTCGGCGCCGGGGACCTGGAGTCCGTTCGGGCCGTAGTCGGGGAAGCCGGTTGAGTCGAGCAGCTCGTCGAGGAACGAGACGATCTCGTCGCGGTCGGCCATCGGCGAGACGATAGCCGCACTGCTTCCCGGGTACGCTGAGGCGCATGGCGGACGTCTCGCAGCGCAGCGACGACGCGTTCCTCGAGTCGCTGATGGACACCGGGCTCTACTCGATGGGCGCGTTCTTCAGCGACGAGCATCCCGATCTCGTCGACGACGTCGTCGCCCAGAGCGAGGCGATCGAGCGCGCCGGCATCCGCGCGTATGCGGCCGAGCACGATTTGACCCAGGAGGCCTGCTTCGAGGCGTTGCTGACCGGTCTTGCCGTGCGCTACTACAACGCCGTCGCCGCCTAGCGCGGCGCGCCGCTCAGGCGGCCTCGTCGACCGCGCCGTGGAGCGTGTCGAGCGCGCGCCGCAGCAGGCGTGACACGTGCATCTGCGAGATGCCGATCCGTTCAGCGATCTCGGCTTGGGTGAGATCCTCGAAGAAGCGCAGCTGAACGATCGCGCGCTCGCGTGCGGGCAGCTCGCGGAATGCCGGTCCGATCGACTGGCCGAGCTCGACCAGCTCGTAGTTCGGGTCGTCCGTTCCGAGCGCGTCGCCGAGCGAGCGGGCCTCGGGCTCGTCGCCGCGTTGCGGCGCATCGAGCGCCGCCGGGGTGTAAGACGCGCCGGCGTCGAGCGCCTCGATCACGTCCTCGAGCGCCATCCCGGTGAAGCTCGCGATGTCCCGTGCGCGCGGTGTCCGGCCAAGCGTCGTCGCCAAGCGCTCGGTCGCCTTGTTGACGGTCAGGAGGTTCTCCTGAACGCTGCGCGGGACGTGCACGCCCCAACCCTTGTCGCGGAAGTGCCGGCGCAGCTCGCCGAGAATCGTCGGCACGGCGTAGCGGACCAACGGGCCGGCCGACGGGTCGTAGCGGTCGACCGCCTTGACGAGGCCGAGGCAGGCGACCTGCTCCAGGTCCTCCTGACTCTCGCCAGCGTGACGGTAGCGGCCCGCGAGCCGCTTGGCTAGCGGCAGCAGGCTGGTTACCAGCTCCTCGTTCGCGGATCGGCGGTAGTCGATCCGCCTAGGGCGCGGCGGGGCGGAGACAGACATGGATGCTCCTCGCTATCGGGTGGGCCAGCGGCGCGCATCCCCATTGGCCTGAGTCAGAGGCGTGGATCCGTGTCGTAGGAAAGGTCTACCCGGTCGCTGCGCGGGGCGAAACGTGGCCGTCTGGCGTATGCGGGAAACCCGCAGGCTGGTCAACCCTCGACGCCAGTCGCATCGTGAGGCGCCCCGACCGGCTTCGACTCTGGCGATCCACGCTGGCGCAGGTACACCGCGAAGATCGCCATCGACCCAACCGCGAGGAACTCGGACTGCCAGTTCTCGAGCGTGCGCTCCCAGAAGCTGGGGTTGCCGAGATACTCGAGCCAGCTAATCGCCGCCTGGTGATGCTGGGACTGCTCCGCGTTGTACTCGACGACACCGGTCAGCGATTGCGCTAGCCAGCTCGCGATCCAGATCGTGCCCATCGCGATCAGGAGCGAGTTCTCGTAGAGGGCACGCGGGAGTCCCCGGCGCTTGGCGGCGGTCGGGGAGTCGGCCCGCGCGTGGCGCCCGACGCGCTGGCGATCGTCCGACTCGCGGCCGGGCGTGTCGAGCGGCTTCGACTCCGGTGAGCCCTTCTGGAACAGCCAGACCGTGAGGACGATGAAGAGTGTGAACTGCAGGTACTCAGACTGCCAGTTCTCCATCACCGAGACGGCGAATGGCGAGGAGGTGACATAGCGCCAGAGCGAGATGCCGGGCTCCATGTGGCTGGCCTGCTCATCGTTATAGGCGGCATGGCCGGCGATCGCCTGAAATGTGAGCGCGACCAGGAACAGCACCAGGAAGACGAGCGCGAGGCTGTTCTCACGGGCGATACGGCGCATCGTCAGCGCCCCGCTATCCCGACGAGGATCGACAGCGTCAGACCGGTCACGATCAAAGCGACGTAGATGACGAAGATGGTGCGCGGGCCGCTCATCGTGGGATTGACGTACCCGGCGGCCGGTTGCGCCAATCCGCGTTTTCGCTCGCCCGGAGGGGGTAGCGGCTGTGTGCTGGCCAGCGAGCGAAACAGGAAGGAAGTGGGCGAGATGGCTGACGAGTTGCAGGGCAAGAGGGTCGCGATCCTGGCGGCTGACGGAGTCGAGCAGGTCGAGCTGGAGCGGCCGCGCGAGGCGGTCGAGCGGGCCGGCGCCGAGACCGAGCTGCTGTCGCTGGAGCGGGGCGAGATCCAGGCGATGAACAGCGACATCGAGCCAGCCGATACGTTCGAGGTCGACCGCGAGGTCGCGTCGGCGGCAGTCGAGGACTACGACGCGCTGCTGCTGCCCGGTGGCACCGTCAACCCGGACAAGCTGCGGATGGACGAGCAGGCCGTCGGCTTCCTGCAGGAGTTCTTCTCGACTGGGAAGCCGGTCGGCGTCATCTGTCACGGCCCGGCCTCGCTCGTCGAGGCTGATCTCGTCCGCGGCCGGACGCTGACCTCCTGGCCGAGCATCCGTACCGACATCCGCAACGCCGGCGGCAATGTCGTCGACGAGGAGGTCGTGACCGACCAGGGCCTCGTCTCGAGTCGCAGCCCCGACGACCTCGATGCCTTCTGCGCGAAGATCGTCGAGGAGTTCGCTGAGGGCGAGCACGAGGTGCATCCGGCGGGCGCCACCGCCTGAGTCATCGCGACGGTCGAGTGCGCCTAAGCGGCGCGCTCGACCGCGTCGGAGGACTCGTCGGCGGCGATCAGGTCGAGCACGGCCTCCTCGACCACACGCTGGACGGCTGGCCAGCCCTCGGCATCGGCGGCGAGCTCGGGCAGCACACCGCCGATCGTCAGGCCGCCGTCGAAGCGGTCGAAGACGCGCGGGTCGATGTACGAGGCGCGACAGACGGCAGGCGTGTTGCCGAGGTGGTGGGCGACCTCCTCGACTGCCCGCCGGATCGCCCGTTTGCGGGCGGTCCGTGAGGCGCCGGCAACCGGTCCGGAGACCGCGAGCGCGATCGCCGCCAGCACCGTCGCGTTCCAGGTACGGAAGTCCTTAGCCGAGAAGTCGTCGCCGCTCGCTTGCTTGAGGTAGGCGTTGATGTCCGCCGAGCGAACATCGTGCCAACGGCGGCCGTCCTTGTAGGCGAGCAACTCGTCGCCGCCTCCACGTCGGCGCAACAGCAGGTCGACCGTCTTCGCGGCCTGTTCGTCGATCACTCGCTGGCGTCGCGCCTGTCCGCCTTTCGCGGGGTAGTCGAAGACGACAACATCGTCGGTGACAGTCACGTGCTGCTTGCGCATCGTTGCCAACCCGTAGGTCTCGTTCTCCTCGGCATAGTCCTCAGAACCGATCCGGAACGAGCCGCGGTCGAGCAGCCGCACCGCGCAGGCGAGCGCACGCTCGCGCGGCATCTCCGTGAGCGTCAGGTCGCGTTCTACCTGCTCGCGCACCGTGGGAAGCTCCTCGGCAAAGCGGACCATCGAGTCGAACTTGTCGGCATCGCGGCGGACGCGCCAGTCGTCGTGGTAGCGGTACTGCTTGCGTCCGGCCGCGTCGACCCCTGTCGCCTGGATATGACCGTTCGGCAACGGGCAGATCCAAACGTCCTCCCAAGCCGGCGGAATCGCCAGCGCCTTGATCCGCTCGAGCGTGTCGGGATCTCCGATCCGCTCGCCGTCATGGTCGAGATAGACGAAGCCGCGACCGTGCCGGCGGCGGCGGAATCCGCTGTTGCCGCAGTCGACTCGCCGCAGCCGGGCCATGTCGCGCTCGGTACCCCCACGGCGTTCGTCGAAACGCCCGCCCGTTTGGATGGTTGGCCGGCGTCCAGTCGGGTACCACTGGAGCGTTCCCGGCCAGAGGAGGCAGGCATGCCACCGCGCGGCGTGAAGAAGGGCACGAAGCGGGCTCGTCAGTACGAGCACATCAAGAAGAGCGAGAAGCAGCAGGGCCGTTCGGAGGAGCGCGCCGAGGAGATCGCGGCACGCACGGTCAACAAGGAGCGTGCGCGCAGTGGGGAGTCGCGCCAGCGATCGCGTAGCTCGACGCAGGACATCTCGTCCGGGCGGCGTGGCGGCAAGCGGTCGGGACGCCCCGGCCCGCGCGGTCGCACGCGCGATCAGCTCTACAACGAGGCGCGCCAACTAGGCATCGACGGTCGCTCGAAGATGAACAAGGACCAGCTCCAACGGGCGATCGCGGGAAAGAAAAGCTGACGGCCGACCAGACGACAGACGCGGGCGATCGTGAGGGGCCGGACGGGCCCGCCCAGGTCGGTCTGCGCGGCTGGGGCGGGGTGCTGCGCCGGACGGTGACCGAGTTTCGCGAGGATGCGCTGACCGATCGAGCGGCTGCGCTGACCTACTACGCGGTTCTGTCGATCTTCCCGGCCTTGATCGCGCTGGTGTCGATCGTTGGGCTGTTCGGCGATCCGCGCGCGACGACTGACTCGTTGAGCGAGATCGTCGAGTCGCTCGGGCCCGAGTCCGCCGCCAACACGTTCCAGGGGCCGATCGAGCAGGTGACGTCGAATCGTGGCACCGCCGGGCTGCTGCTGGTCGTCGGCATCGCACTCGCGATCTGGACGGCGTCGGGCTACGTCGGCGCGTTCGGGCGGGCCGCCAACGCGATCTACGAGGTCGAGGAGGGACGGCCGTTCTGGAAGCTGCGTCCGCTGCAGCTGGCGATCACCCTGCTGATGGTCGTTTTGCTGGCGCTCGTGCTGGTCGCGCTGGTGGTCACCGGACCGCTTGCCTCGGCGGTCGGTGAGGCGATCGGGGTCGGCGACAGCGCCGTCACGGCGTGGAACATCGCCAAATGGCCGGTGCTACTGGTCGTCGTGATCCTGATGTTCGGCGTCCTCTACTACCTGTCGCCGAACGTGCAGTTGCGTGGTCCGCGCTGGATCACGCCGGGCAGCATCCTCGCTTTGGTCATCTGGATCGCGGCGTCGGCGGCGTTCGCGCTCTATGTCGCGAACTTCGGCTCTTACGACAAGACCTACGGCACGCTCGGTGGTGTCGTCAGCTTCCTCGTCTGGCTTTGGCTCGGCAACATCGCTGTCTTGCTCGGCGTCGAGCTCAACGCCGAGCTGGAGCGCGAGCGTGAGCTTGCGGCAGGTGTCAGCGGGGCCGAGGAGACGATCCAGCTGCCGCCGCGCAATGCGGCGGACTAAGAGTCCGGCCGGCTAGCGTGGCTCCAGCACGAACAGGCGGACGTCGCGCGTGACCTTCGCCTCGTAGTCGTCGAAGCCCGAGTAGCGCGCGGTGAAGTTGCGCCACAGCTCGGCACGCTCGTCGCCAGACGCGACGCGCGCCCGCACCGGGCGCCGGTCGCGTCCGACCTCCACCTCGGCGTCGGGGTTCGCCTCGAGGTTCAGCGCCCAGGCCGGCGCGCGCAGGTTGCCGGCGTTCGAGCCGATGACGATCAGCCGGTCGTCTTCGGGGAGGTAGATCACCGGCGCCGTCCTGGGCTGGCCGGACTTGCGCCCGGTCGTGGTCAGCAGCAGGATCGGATTGCCGTCGAGGCTGCCGAACACCCGACCGCCCGTCAGGCGGTAGATCGGGATGTTCAGCTTCCCGGTCGCCTTCAACACTCCCGCAGGGGCCGCCATCGAGAGGCGGGTGTAGAAGCGGTCGCTAGGCATACGAGATATCGGGCTGCCGAGATTTGAACTCGGGACCTCTCCGACCCGAACGGAGCGCGCTACCAGACTGCGCCACAGCCCGTGGCCGAGCGAAGGCTATCGCGCGCCGGCCTCCGGGTCCTCCGCGAGCGCACGACGCAGGGTCTCGTCGAAGCCGATCGGGGCGATGTCGAAGAGGGCGGCGCCCGACGGGTCGGTGACGACGGTCTCGGTCGACAGGCCCTCGACGAGCGGGCGCGCGACGCCGGCGTCGACTGGCGTCACGAGGCCGATCCAGTGCGATGACAGCCACGGCGTCAACAGCGGGACCGGGATCTTCGGCCGTGGGCGGCGACCGAGTGCGATCGCCATCCGGTCGAGCATCTCGCCGTAGGCGAGCACGTCGGGCCCTCCGATCTGGATCTCGCGATCGGTCGTCGCTTGGATGCGTGGCGCCGCGGCGAGGTAGGCGACGGCGTCGTCGATCCCGATCGGCTGAGTCGGCGTCTTCAGCCAGGCCGGGGCGATCATCGCCGGCAGCCGCTCGACGAGGTAGCGCAGCGTGCGGTACCCCTCGCTGCGCGCACCGACGACCATGCTGGCGCGGCAGTAGGTGACCGGCGGCCCCTCTCGCTTCAGCGTCAGTGCGGTGTCGTGGCGGCTGCGCAGGTGCTTCGAGCCGGGCTGGTCGCCGAGCCCACCGAGGTAGATCACTCGCTCGACGTCCTCGACGAGCGCCATCCGGGCGAAGTTGCGCGCCGCTTCGCGCTCGCGCTCGGCGAAGTCGCCGTCCCCACCGCGTCCCATTCCGTGAACGAGGTAGTAGGCGACGTCGACCCCGTCGCCGGCGCCCTCAAGCGAGTCGGCGTGCGTGACGTCGCCCTCGTGCAGGTCGATCCCGGCGCGCTCGAGCGCGCCGGCGCGGGCGCGATCGCGCACCAGCGCCCGCACCTTGATCCCCTGCTCGCCGGTGAGCGCGTGGGCAAGGCGGCCCCCGACGAAGCCGGTCGCGCCGGTTACGAGTACGCGCATCGAGGGGTACCTACCCAGAGTTGCCTCAGCCATCGCCATACTGCGCCGCGTGAAGCGCGCCGTCGCCATCGCGACCCTCTGCTGCTCGCTGACCTTCGCGGTCACCGCTTGCGCGTCGTCCGGCGATGGCTCGGGCGGCCAGGCCGCGTCCAGCTCCGGGAGGTCCGCTCCACCGGTGGGCGCCGCGGCCAAGGGCGTCCGCCTGCTGCGCGTCGGGACGTTCGACCAGCCGACCTATCTCGCTGCGCCTCCCGGCGATCGCAAGCGCCGCTTTGTCACCGAGCGCGAGGGCCGGATCGTGCAGCTGCGCAACGGTCGCCGCTCGACCTTCCTCGACATCGCGTCGCGCGTCGAGACCGGTGGCGAGAGCGGGCTGCTGTCGATGGCGTTCCATCCCGGATACAAGACCAACCGCCGTTACTTCGTCTACTACGTCGCCAACGATGGCGCGCTGACGATCTTCCAGTTCCGCGCGACGGCCAACGGCAACGCGACGCGCAAGGGGTCGGGCCGTCTGGTCATGCGCGTCCCGCACCCGCGCTTCAACCACAAGGGCGGCCAGCTCCAGTTCGGCCCTGACGGGATGCTCTATGCCGGCTTCGGCGACGGCGGTGGCGGCGGCGATCCCGATCGCAACGCGCAGGATCTCGGCGAGCTGCTCGGGAAGCTGATTCGGATCGACCCGAAGCCGGGCGGCGGCTACCGCGTCCCGCGCGGTATCCCTTCGTCGGCCGCGCCGGTGCTCGCGGCGAGATCTTCGCCTACGGCCTGCGCAACCCGTACCGCTTCTCGTTCGACCGCGCGACCGGCGACCTGACGATCGGCGACGTCGGCCAGGACGAGGTCGAGGAGATCGACTTCCTGCCGGCGGCCTCGGCGTCGCGCGGTCCGCGCGGGGGAGCCAACTTCGGCTGGTCGGTCTTCGAGGGCAACCGTCGTTACCGCTCGGGCAGCGCGTCCGGCGCCGTGGCGCCGGTCATCGAGCGGTCCCACGACCAGGGCAGCTGCTCGATCACCGGTGGCTATGTGCTGCGACCGCGCGGCTATGGCGCGCTGCGTGGCAGCTACGTCTACGGCGACCTTTGCGACTCCGGCCTGCGCGTGGCACGGCTGACAGCCGGCGGCGCCCGCGGCGACCGCGCGCTCGGGCCGAGCGTTCCGCAGGTCGTTTCGTTCGGCGAGGACGCCCGCGGCCGCGTCTACGTGGTCTCGCTTGCGGGCGGGATATTCCGCCTCGCGCCGCGTCGGTAGCCTCCAGCGGCCCCCGTAGCCATCCAGGAGGATCGTTTCAGTGACCGGAGTCGTGATCTCGTCCGCCGCGCGCACCGCCGTCGGCTCGTATGGAAAGAGCCTTGCCGGTGTGCCGACCACCGATCTCGGCGCGACCGCGGTCACCGCCGCGCTCGAGCGCGCCCAGACGGCGCCCGACCAGATCGACCAGGTCGTTTTCGGCAACGTCATCCATACGGCGCCTGAGGACATGTACACGGCGCGCGTCGTCGGGATGAAGTCAGGCATCCCGAAAGAGTCGCCGGCGTTCACCGTCAACCGCCTCTGTGGCACCGGCGTCCAGGCGATCGTCTCGGCAGCCCAGGCGATCCAGACCGGCGACGCGGCGTGCGTCGTTGCCGGCGGCGCCGAGAACATGAGCCGTGGTCCGTACTGGATGCCGGCCGCGCGCTTCGGCGCCCGCATGGGCGAGACGAAGATGGTCGACCCGGTCGTCGGCGGCCTGACCGACCCGTTCGACAACGTCCATATGGGAATGACCGCTGAGAACCTCGCCGAGTCGCACTCGATCTCGCGCGAGGACCAGGACGCGTTCGCGCTCCAGTCCCACCACCGCGCCGAGGCGGCGATCGCCGCCGGCAAGTTCGAGGACGAGATCGTCCCGGTCGAGATCAAGGTCAAGCGCGAGAAGGTTCCCTTCACCCAGGATGAGCACGTACGTCCCGGCGCCTCGATCGAGGGCTTCGCGAAGCTCAAGCCGGTCTTCAAGGCCGACGGCACCGTCACCGCCGGCAACGCGTCGGGGATGAACGACGCGGGCGCGGCCGTGGTCCTGATGTCAGAGGACAAGGCGACAGAGCTCGGCGCCCCGGTGCGCGCGAAGATCCTCTCCTACGCCTACTGCGGCGTCGACCCGAAGATCATGGGCATCGGCCCGGTCCCGGCGGTCAAGAAGGCGATGGACCGCGCCGGCCGCTCGCTCGACGAGGTCGGCGTGATCGAGCTCAACGAGGCGTTCGCCTCACAGGCGCTCGCCGTCATGCAGGACCTCGAGCTCGACCCGGCCAAGGTCAACCCGAACGGTGGCGCGATCGCCCTCGGCCATCCGATCTCCGCCACCGGCGCCGTGATCACCGCCAAGATCCTCTCCGAGATGGAGCGCGAGGACCACGAGCTCGGCCTCGTCACGCTCTGCATCGGCGGCGGTCAGGGAATCGCCCTGCTGCTGGGTCGCGGGTAGAACCGCAGCCCGGCCGCTGCGCTGGTCCACTGGCGAGCCCGAGAAGAAGAAGAACCAGACCTCGAAGGCGATGACGACGCCGACGACGACTATGACCACCATGCGCTCGGGGCCACTCAGGCTGGGGTTCACGCCGGGATAGACGGGAGCCTCGCCGCGCAGGCTGCGAAGCCACGGGACGTGCTTGCTCACGTTCGGCGTATGACCCGTCAGCGCGTTGTGTGCCTGGCTGATTCGCGTCATGACCGCCACGAGGGCGAACGCGAGGGTCGCGAACACGATCACCACGACGAACACACCGGACATGGTCGGAGGTCCGCTCCCCTGCACCTGTGACCCCGCCCACAGAGCTATCGCTGGGCTACCCGTCGCAATGTTCAGCGCGACGATCCCCATCGCGGCTGTGAGAGCCAAGCGCCTGATACGCATGGCCCAACTATCTCACCGGCGGCGCACTCAGTAAACCGATGTTCACATCCCGACCCAGACCGTCTTGTCCTCGAGGTAGCTCTCGAGGCCGGCGAGGCCGTGCTCGCGGCCGATGCCGGAGGCCTTGACGCCGCCGAAGGGAGCGGCGGCGTCGCTCGGGCCCCAGACGTTGACGTAGACGTTGCCGGCCTTCAGTAGC
>CAMLNW010000004.1 GCA_946481495.1 uncultured Actinomycetes bacterium | reverse complement strand
CGGATCGAGAGCGACGCGCCGACCAGCGCCGCCGCCGTGTCGATCTTCCTGCTGTGCTGTCGGTCGCGCTGCTGTTCGTCCTCAACCTCGTCGCCAAGTGGAGCAGCAGGCATGTCAACGGCTAGCCCCGGTTCCGGCGAAGGACGCGCCCAGCGCTACGGGCTGCGGATCGTCGCGCTCGGCTACCTCGCGGCACTGCTGGTCATCCCCGTGACGATCATCTTCTTCCGCACCTTCGAGGACGGGCTCGGCCCGCCGCTCGAGGCGATCACCAGCCCCGACGGCGTCCACGCCTTCTGGCTGACGATCGTCTGCGTCGGGATCGCCGTGCCGCTCAACACGATCTTCGGCATCCTCGCCGCGCTCGTCCTGGTGCGCCAGAAGTTCCGCGGCAAGATGATCCTCAACACGATCATCGACCTGCCGTTCGCGATCTCGCCGGTCGTGATCGGGCTGGCGCTGCTGCTCGTCTACGGCCGCCAGGGCTGGATCGGCCAGGACCTGCTCGACGCCGGCATCCAGGTCATCTTCTCGACGCCCGGAATGGTGCTGGCGACGATCTTCGTCTCGCTGCCGTTCGTCGTGCGCGAGACGATGCCCGTGCTGCAGGAGATCGGCGACGAGCAGGAGCAGGCGGCGAGCACGCTCGGGGCCAACGCCTGGCAGACCTTCTGGCGTGTGACGCTGCCGGCGATCCGCTGGGGTGTCGCCTACGGCGTCGTGCTCGCGACAGCACGGGCGCTCGGCGAGTACGGCGCGGTCAGCGTCGTCGCCGGCCGGATCTCCGGCGAGACCGAGACGCTGCCGCTGTTCGTCGAGAACGAGTTCACCAACTTCAACCTCGCCGGCGCCTACGCGGCCGCGATCGTGCTGGCGCTGCTGGCACTCGTCGTGCTGTTCGGCATGAACCTCTTCAAGCGCAAGGAGACGGAGGCATGAGCGACGGAAACGGCATCGCGGTCGAGGGCGTCGAGAAGCGGTTCGGCACCTTCGAGGCGCTGAAGGGCGTTTCGCTCGACGTTCCGAACGGCTCGCTGACAGCTCTGCTCGGACCGAGCGGCAGCGGAAAGTCGACGCTGCTGCGGGTGATCGCCGGGCTCGAGGTCCCCGACGCCGGGCACGTGCGGATCGCCGGCAACGACGTGACCGGCGTGACGCCGCAGAAGCGCGGCGTTGGCTTCGTCTTCCAGCACTACGCGGCGTTCAAGCACATGACGGTCGAGCGCAACATCGGCTTCGGGCTGAAGATCCGCAAGAAGCCGAAGGAGGAGATCGCCGCGAAGGTCGACGAGCTGCTGAAGCTCGTTCACCTCGACGGCTTCGCGCACCGCTACCCGTCCGAGCTGTCCGGCGGCCAGCGCCAGCGGATGGCGCTCGCGCGTGCTTTGGCGGTCGAGCCCGAGGTGCTGCTGCTCGACGAGCCGTTCGGTGCGCTCGACGCGACCGTGCGCAAGGAGCTGCGCACCTGGCTGCGCCGCCTCCACGAGGACGTCCACGTGACCACCATCTTCGTCACCCACGACCAGGAGGAGGCGATGGACGTCGCCGAGCAGATCGTGGTGATGAACGACGGCCGGATCGAGCAGGTGGGCAACCCGGTTGAGCTCTACGAGCGGCCGTCGAACGAGTTCGTGATGGGCTTCGTCGGCGAGGTCAACAAGCTCGGCGACGACCTCGTCCGCCCGCACGACATCCAGATCCTGCTCGAGCCCGACGGCACCACCCAGGAGGGCCAGATCGAGCGCGTCGCCCACCTCGGCTTCGAGGTCCGCGTCGAGCTGGTGCTGGACGACGGCCGGCGGCTGGCGGTCCAGACGACGCGCCAGGACGCCGAAGAGCGCGAGCTGGAGTCGGGGCAGATCGTCTATTTGCGGCCCGACCGCGAGCGCCGTTTCGCCGGCGCCTGAAGCATTCTTGGGGCCATGACCCCGAGGATCGTTCGAGCGAGCTTCAGCGACGCTGCCAGGCGCCGGGCTCTGACGTGAGCGAGGCGACCTGCTTGGGCAGCTTGCCGGAGGCGATGTCGGCGAGCGTGACGTGCTCGAGGACGTCGCGGAGGCTGGCCCGGAGGGCGACCCAGACGTCGCGCAGCGCCTCGGCGTTGCCGGCGTAGTCGAGCTCCTCAGGCTTCTCGCCGCGGACGCTGGCGAGCGGCCCCTCGGCGGCGCGGAAGACGTCGGCGACGCTGACGTCCTCGGCCGGCTGGGCGAGCCAGTAGCCCCCCTCGGGGCCGCGGCGGCTGTTGACCAGGCCGCCGACGCGCAGGTCGACGAGGATGTTCTCGAGGAACTTCAGCGGGATCCCCTGGGCGTCGGCGATCCGCTCGCCCTTCATCGGGCTGTTCGAGTCGTTGGCGTTCGCGGCGAGCTCGATCGCGGCGCGGACTGCGTAGTCGGCCTTGGCGGAGACGCGCATACGCTGCCCATTGTTCACCACTTCGTGTCTAAAGTGTCGAGAGATGCGTTTGTCGCGGCCGGTACTCGTCGCAATCGCCGCCTTTGCGGTGGCGGCTGTCGGGGCGCCTACCGCCAGTGCTGCTACAGCGCAGGTCGGCATCGCCGACTTCCGCTTCAGTCCGACGTACACGCGCGTCGAGCCAGGCGACAGCGTCCTCTGGACCCAGCGCGGCAGCCTGCACACCGTCACCTCGCGCGCGGGGGCTCCAGAGTCGTTCAACTCGGGCGAGCTCGCGACCGGGCAGACCTTCACGCGAGCCTTCCCGACGGCTGGCCGTTATGCCTACCACTGCACGATCCATTCGTTCATGCGCGGCGTGGTGCAGGTCGGCGCCGACACGATCGCGCCGAAGCCGACCAAGCTGAAGGCGAAGCTGGGCAAGTCGAGCGCGCGGATCTCGTTCCGACTGCCCGAGGCGTCGAAGGTATCGGCCACGCTGGTCGTCAAGGGCAAGCCGAGGAAGGTCCTGCGGCGGGCGAAGGCGCGCAACCTGCAGGATGGGGCGCGCTCGTTGACGATTCGCGTCGCGGGGCTCGCCGCCGGCCACTACCGCGTGACGGTGAAAGCCGTCGATCCCGAGGGCAACGTGGGCTCAGCGGTCGTTGCGTTGAAGATTCCGGTGGCTGACTGAGCGCAGCACGGGACCGCCGGCGACTCGCCCGGCCGCGTGGGCCCTGTAGTCGCCGAGCTTCAGCGGGTGCTTGACGCGAATCAGCGCGACCTTGCGTTTGCCGGCGGCGAGGTTGAAGCGGCGGCTCTTGCCGACGACCTTGCCGCCGCGACGGCGCAGTGTGACCTGGACGCGACGGACGTTGGCGCCGCGGGCCCTGACGGCTACGCGCACCGGGCGGCCAGGGCGGGCCCGCCTGAGCCCGCGCGGCTTGCCGACGATCAGCCGGGCGTTGCTGCTGACCGTGGCGCCGGTGGCGTCGAGTGCGACGCGGACCGGCAGCGCGGCCTTGATCGACGTCAGATTGACTGCGCCGGTGCTGCGCTGGAGGCCGTAGACGGTCGTCCCGGAACTGACTTGAATCCGGTAGCGCGAGGCAGTCGTGGCGTGGGCGGCGATCGGCTCGAGCGTCCGCTCGACGGTGTGTGGCTGGCCGTCGAGAGTGACGGGGATCGGCGTCACCTGATTGCCGAGGACGCGGTTGTTGCGTGCGTCGAGCACCTGGGCGTAGAGCCAGGTCTTGGCGGGGGCGGCGGTGCCGTTGTAGGCGATCTCGACGCGTGGGGGACCGATCAGCTCCTGGTCGGCCTTGGCCTGCTCGATTGCGGCCTCGACGGCTCCGACCGCCGGGGTCGCGGCAATCAGCGCGCCGACGCCCGTCACCGGTGAGCCGGGACTGATTGTCAGCGTGCCGGAGCCGCTGCCCTGAAGTGGCGGCCGCGTTGCGAGTGGGAAGCGCGCCGAGCTGCGGCGCTGGCCGTCGTCGGCGATCCATTCGAACGCCGGGCCGGTGGCGACGTGCTTGCCGGCGAGGTGGCGGCTGAGCCAGTTCACGACGTTGTCCTCGACGAAGCCGGCGGGGCCGGTCGGCAACGTGCAGACGCCGTGGCCACCGCAGAACCAGATCATCTTCAGCGGCACGCCGTTGCGCGCGAGCGCGGCATGGTTGTCGAGTGCCTCCTGGAGGGTGAACAGCGTGTCGACGGTGCCCTGGACGATCAGCGTCGGAACGCGGATGCGGTCGATCAGCTTGTAGATGCCGCGCTCATCGAAGAAGGCGACGCTGGCGGGCGAGAAGGTGCCGGTCGCGATGCCCTCGGTGAAGGCCTGGACGATCTGCGGGTGGAGGTTGCCGTTCGCGGCCGGGCCAGGTGTGAGCAGGCCGCCGGTCGCCGAGGACGAGCCGGCCGCCATCAGCAGCGTGCCCCAGCCCTGCTTGACGGCGCCGTCGCGGTAGAGGCTGCGCAGCAGCGAATTCCAGGCGATCGTCGGCGCGATCGCGTCGACGCGGCCGTCGATCGCCGCCGTGACGAGCTGGATCGCGCCGCCGTAGCTAACGCCGCTCATCCCGACGCGCGGATCGCCGGGCTTGTCGAGCTTCGCCTCTGGCTGCCCGGCGAGCCAGTCGATCAGCGCCTGGACGTCGCGGCCCTCGAGCGCCGGCGAGTCGACGCTCGCCTGGCCGCCGGACTCGCCGAAGCCGCGGGCATCCCACGTCAGGACGTTGAAGCCGGCGCGGCGCAGCGGGCCGAGGCCGGTGTTGCCGGTCGTGTTGTCGGAAGCGCTCTCGGGATCGGTGGCGCCGGTGCCGCCCCAGCCGTGGCCGACGAGCACCGTTGGCGCCTTGCCGCCCGCCGGTAGCCCGGCGGCGGGGAAGAAGTGGGTCGAGATCGGCGTGCCGTCGAAGGAGGCGACGGTCGCGTCGCGTGCGGCCGCTGGCGCTGCGGCTGCGGCGAGGACGGCGACCGTCGCGGTCAGCGCCGCTGCATGTCTGCTTCGCACGTCACCAGGCTTACCCCGCCCGCCTAGGCTTCATGCATGCCCGAGTTGCCGGAGGTCGAGATAGCGGCGCGCCGCCTGACCACGGCGACCGGCGGCGCGACCGTCGAGTCGGCGCTTGCCCCCGGCATGGTCACGATGAAGACCTTCGACCCGCCGCTCGACACGCTGGCCGGCCGGACGCTCGACGAGATCGAGCGGCGCGGCAAGCTGTTCAAGGTCCGCTTCGGCGACCTGACGCTGCTGATTCACCTGATGTCGGCCGGCCGGCTGCAGCTGTGGGACAAGCGGGCGTCGCTGCGCGACAAGGCGTCGCGGCTGCTCGTCCGGCTCGACGGCGACCGCGAGCTGCGGCTGCGCGAGTTCGGCACCCAGCAGCGGGCGTGGGCGAAGCTGCTCGCCGCCAACGCGGTCGACGACGACCCGGCCGTCGCGACGCTCGGGCCCGAGGCCTGGCCGGCGCCCGACGCGGAGACCTTTGCCGCGTTGATCGACCAGCCGCGCCACCTCCACCCGCTGCTGCGCGACCAGCGCACGATCGCCGGCATCGGTCGCTCGTGGGTCGACGAGATTCTCTGGACCGCCAAGCTCTCGCCGTTCAAGCAGGGCAACGACCTCGAGGCCGACGAGGTCGAGCGGCTGCGCGTCGCGGTCGGCGAGCGGCTCGGTCACGCGCTCGACCACTACGAGGACGTGCTCGGCGAGAAGATCCCCGACAAGCTGCCGCTGCCGCTCGAGGTCCACCGCCGCCAGGGGGAGCCGTGTCCGCGCTGCGGCACCAAGCTCGAGGCGATCCACTTCAAGGACTACGTGATGTCGTACTGCCCGCAGGAGCAGACCGGCGGCCGGGTCCTAAAGGATCGCCGCCTCTCGAAGCTGCTCAAGTAGCGGCGCGGTTGCGGGACGGGACGAACAGCCGCCGTAGTATTCCCAAGTTTCCCTGTGGAGAAACCTGAAAAGGTGCTAATCTCGCCAAACTCGACTGAGTTAGTAGGGAATGTCCACGTACGAAGGGGATTGAATGAAGGCGAAGTCAAGGAGCCTCGTCGGAGCGCTGGTCGCGCTCGCCGCGCTGGCCATCGGGCCGGCTGCGGCTAACGCGGCGACCGTCTTCGGCTCGGGCTCGAGCGCGATGGTGCCGTACCTCGAGTCGCTGCTCAAGGGCTACAAGAAGGTCGACCCGAAGTTCAAGGTCGTCTACACGGCGAACAACGGCAACGCCGGTGCCAAGGACGTGCAGGACGGCAAGAGCCAGTTCGCGCTCCAGACCCGTCCGCCGCTGCCCTCGGACTCCGGCTTGAGCTACTCCAAGCTCTTCCTCGACGGGCTTTGCGTCGCGGTAAACCCGTCCAACAACGTCAACGGCCTGAGCATCCAGCAGGTCAAGGACATCTACCTCGGCACGGTCACTCAGTGGTCGGGAGTGGGATCGAACGTCGGCTCGCCGATCTCGGCCTTCGGCCGGTTCTCGACCGCCGGCCTCTACACGTTCTTCCAGAGCGCGGTGCTCGGTGGCGCCACCCAGGCGTCGAACGTGACAGCGCTCGACAAGGACGGCGAGGTCGCGGTCGCGGTCAAGAACAACAAGGCCGGCATCGGCTACGTCGGGCTGGCCAACTCGAAGCCGGGTCAGAGCGGGGTCAAGCGGCTCAAGCTCAACGGGCAGCCGTGCCAGGCATCGGCGATCCGCACGCTGAAGTACCCGCTGTCGCGCTACGGCTGGATCGTGCTGCCGGCAAAGAAGCCGAACAAGTCTGCGACGAGGTTCGCCGACTGGGTCCGGACCAGCTACGCGGCCGGCAAGATCATCGACAAGGCTGGAGCGGTGCCCGCGTTCAACGCGAAGAAGCCGCCGAAGCCGAAGAAGAAGAGCAAGAAGAAGAAGTAGTGAGTCCGGAAGGTCTCAGGCAGGACCGGCGCGCCGAGCTGTTGCTCGGCGCGCTGGTCTGTGTCGTGCTGCTGTTCGTGCTGGCGCTGGTCGTCTTCGTGTTTCGCGAGGCGTGGCCGTCGTTCGCGCACAACGGGCTCGGCTGGTTCGGCCCCGGTGGCAATCCCGATCAGCAGATCGAGAAGATCTTCACGTCGGGCAACCTGCTCCAGGACCCGGTTTACGACTTCCACGCCTGGCCAATCATCTGGGGGACGTTCCTGATCACGGCCGGGGCGGTGATGATCAGCTTCGTCGCGTCGCTGTTCGTGTCGGTCTTCGTCGTCGAGTTCGCGCCCGAGTGGATCCGCCGCCTGCTCGAGCCGGTGATCCGCCTGTTGGCGAGCGTCCCGTCGGTGATCTTCGGCCTGCTCGGCGTGCTGATCCTGGTGCCGTTCATCGGCAACCACGTGATCACCGACGGCAACCGTGAGTCGGTCGCCTACGTCGTCTCGCTGAGCGGCTACAGCATGCTCGCGGGAATCCTGATCCTGACCTTGATGATCGCGCCGCTGATGGTCGCGGTCTTCGTCGACGGCCTGCGCTCGGTGCCGCGCGGCTGGCTCGAGGGGTCGCTCGGCCTCGGCATCAACCGCTGGCGGACGTTCTGGAAGATCGGCGTGCGAACTGCGCGGCCGGCGCTCGTCGCCGGCACCGTGCTCGCGACGGCGCGCGCGATCGGCGAGGTCGTGATGCTCGCGATGGTCACCGGCGGCGTCGCGTTCGCGCCGAACCCGGCCGACGGCTGGATCTTCTTCATCGAGCCGACCCGCCCGCTAGCGGCGACGATCCTCCAGACGGCCGAGGAGCTGACCTCGCCGCCGATGCGCCAGACGATCTTCGCGCTGGCCTCGATCCTGCTGTTCTCGGCCGCGATGCTGTCGGTCGCCGGCTGGGCGGTCAAGCAGCCGATGAAGCGCTACGGGGTGCGGGCGTGAGCGAGTCGTGGCGGCTATCGGACCGGCTGGGCCTCGCGTTCGCCTGGTTCCTCGGGCTGCTGTTCCTCACCGTCACCGCCGGGATCGTGCTCTACATGATGGTCCAGGGGCTGCGCTACATCACGCCCGAGTTGATGTTCACGTCGCCCGCCGCCGGCTTCTCCGAGAGCGAGACCGGCGGCTTCCTCGACCCGCTGCTCGGCACGATCATCGTCGCGGCGATGGCGCTCGGGATCGCGTTCCCGATCGGCCTCGGCGTCGCGGTCTGGCTGAGCGAGTACGCCCGCCCGGCGTGGCTCGCGCGGATCGCCGAGTCGACCGTCGAGATGCTCGCCGGCTCGCCGTCGATCGTCTTCGCGCTGTTCGGCGTGCTGCTGTTCGAGCAGGGCGGGATGGGCTTCCTCAGCCGGACCACCGACGGCGTCGTGCTCGGCCGCTCGTTCTTCGCCGCCTCGGCGATGCTGTCGCTGATCGCGCTGCCGCTGATCGTCGCCAACGTGCGCGAGGGGTTGCAGGCGATCCCCGGCCACGTGCGCGAGGCGTCGTATGCGGTCGGCAAGACGAAGATCGCGACCACTCGCCGCGTGCTGCTGCCGGCGGCGCGCCCTTCGGTGGTCACCGGCGCGATGCTCGGCCTCGGCCGGATCATCGGCGACACGGCGATCATCGTGCTGCTGCTCGGCGCGACGTTGCGTTTCGCGCCGGCCGGCGAGGTCCCGCTGCTCGGGACCTTGAAAGGAACCGGCAGCACGCTGACGACCTTCGTCTACGCCAACGCGCCGACCGGCGAGGCCAACCAGCCGACGAAGGCGTTCGCGGCCGGCTTCGTGCTGCTGTCGATGGTCCTGTTGCTCAACTTCGCGGTGGACGTCGCCGTGCGCAGAGGGAGGAAGTGGAAGTGAGCCTTGCAAGTCCCCCGCCCGTACGGAAGCTGCCGCTGATTGGCGACGGCGAGGCAGAGCTGGTGCCCGCGGAGGCCAGCCTCGTCAGCGCCCCACGGCCGGTGCGGTCGTCGGTGATGGCGCTCGAGCGGATGAGCGTCGAGGAGCTGTCGGTCGCCTACGTCGACCGGCTCGCCGTCGACCGCGTCTCGCTGCCGATCCGCCAAGGCGAGGTGCTCGCGCTGATCGGTCCGTCCGGCTGCGGCAAGACGACGCTGCTGCGCTCGCTCAACCGGCTCGCCGAGCTGACCGCGACGCTGACGTCGAGCGGCCGCATCACGCTCGACGGCGACGACATCGCGACGCTCGACCCGACCATGCTGCGGCGCCGCGTAACGATGGTCTTCCAGCAGCCGAACCCGTTCCCGATGAGCGTCTTCGACAACGTCGCCTACGTGCTGCGCGAGCAGGGCTCGCGGCGGCCGAAGAAGTCGTACCTCAAGGGCGCGGTGCGCGACGCGCTCGAGCGGGCCGGTCTCTACGACGAGGTCGCCGACGACCTCGCGCACCCCGCGCTACGGCTGTCCGGCGGCCAGCAGCAGCGGCTCTGCATCGCCCGCGCGCTCGCCGCCGACCCCGAGGTGCTGCTGCTCGACGAGCCGTGCTCGGCGCTCGACCCGCAGTCGACCAAGGTGATCGAGGACCTGATCGTCCAGCTGCGCGAGCAGGTCGCGGTCGTGATCGTCACCCACAACCTGCAGCAGGCCTACCGGATCGCCGACTACGTGGCGTTCATGTACCTCGGCGAGCTGGTCGAGTACGGGCCGGCCGAGCAGGTCTTCGGATCGCCGCGCCAGGCGCGCACGAAGGAGTACATCAGTGGTGGGTTCGGTTAGCCCCCGGGGCGCCTGGCCGGTTGCGGTTGGCGCGGCCGCCTTGCTCGCGCTTGGGGCGCTGACGGGATGCGACTCGACGCAGGAGAAGAACGCGCGCGCGGAGCTGAAGGCGAAGCGCGAGCTGGCCAGCCGCAAGCTGCCGGCGACCGTGCGCCGCAACCCGCACGTGCGGGTTGCGCGGGTCGCGCTGGTGCGCGGCAGGGCGGGGTCGGGGGCGATCGTCGTCGAGCTGCGCGGTACGGGGACGCGGCCGCTCACCGACGTGCCGATCGCTGTCGGCGTTCGGGGGAGCGATGGACGGTCACGGCTGGTCAACGCCAAGCGCAACCTCGACTGGTTCCAGACCCACGTGCCGGCGATCCCCGCCGGCGGGTCGGTCACCTGGGTCTACAAGGGGGCGCGCGGCGTGAAGGGCGGCGACCGGGCGTTCGCAAAGGTCGGCGTCGCCGGGCGGCGCGTGCTCAGCAGCGCCAGCTCGCTGCCGGAGATCGACGCGCGGGCCGTGCCCGGTCATGGCGCGAAGCGGCGCGTCTCGGTCGAGAACGTCTCGGACGTCCCGCAGTACGAGCTCCAGGTCTACGCCTTCGCACGACGTGGCGGCCGCTACGTCGCCGCCGGCAAGACCGAGATCGAGCACCTCGGCACTGGCCGGGAGGTAACGGTCGCGGTTCCGCTGACTGGCTCCGCGCGCAAGCAGCCGCTGCGTGTCGAGGCGATTCCAACGATGTTCGAATGAGGAGATAGCGCGATGGCCTACACCGACGACATCCCGCCGCCCGCGGCTGCCGAGCCGGCCGCCCGCGCGAGCTGGGAGGCCTGCGATCACTGTCAGGCGCCGCTCGACGAGCGTCAGCGCTACTGCGTCGTCTGCGGCGCCCGTCGCGCGCAGGCCGACGATCCTGCCGCGCGCTACTTCGTCACGGCTGCGCGCCGGGCGCGTACCGCCGACCAAGCGCCCAGCGGCCAAGCGCCGCCGGTGGGACTCCAGGGCAACACCAAGACGGCGCTGCTACTCGCATTGCTGCCGGTCGTAGCCGCGATCGGCATCTTCGTCGGGCGCGGCGGCGACGACGGCAACGAGCTGTTGCTCGAGGCGCTGAAGGCGCAGAAGGCGCCGGTGGTCAATGTCGGCGCCGGTGGTGGCGGAACCGCCGAAGCGGCGGATGGCGGTGGCAAGTCCAAGCGGGGCGAGGACGGCGGCAGCGATCCGGCTGACGGCGAAGTCATCGGTCGCGGCGCCTACGGAACCGCGCGCAAGCTCACCGGGGCGAAGGCGACCCCCGAGCAGCTCGAGGAGAGCAAGCAGGCGCTCGAGAAGATCGTCAACTCCAAGGGCAAGGAGTACGTCGAGCAGCAGCGCGGCCTCCCCGACCAGATCATCATCCCGTGAGCGAGCCCGATCCCGAGCTGATCGCGCGTCGCGACCGCCTGGTCGAGCGCTTCACGCTGATGCAGGCCGACCTTGGCGGCGTCTTCTACGAGATGGCGATCCGCGATCACGTGCGGATGGACGTGCTGACGCGCAAGGCGGCCGAGCTGCAGCGGGTCGACGCCGACCTCGCGGAGGTCGAGCGGACGCTGCGCGGCTATGACGGCCCGCCGGCGGGGTTCTGCCCGGCCTGCTCCGCGCCGCACGGCACGGCCGCGAGCTTCTGCTCGCGCTGCGGGAGCGCGCTGGAGGCACCCGCCGCACACGCGGCCAGCACCAACGGAAATGGAGAAGTCGCCTGATGACGCCCACGCAGAACCGCCTGATCGGCGTGCTGTCGGTCCTCGCGACGATCGTCGTGCTCGTCGCCGGCGGCTCGGGATCGAGCCTCGACGCGAAGGTCGCGGCGGCGCTCGCCAAGCAGCGGATCCACGCGGTGGCAGGGCCGGCGAGCGCCGTGGCGGCGGCGAGCGACAGCTCGGACGACGTCCTCGACGACACCGGCACGGTCGACGGCGGCGCCGATGCCGGCGGTGGCGTAGTGGATGTGGCGGCCACTGGAGACGAGACGGCCGATGGCGAGAGTGGCGGCGGCGCCACGCCGAACGCCGAGGTCGAGGCCAAGCCGACCAAGATCAAGCACGTCTTCGTGATCACCCTCGCCGGCCGCGGCTTCGACGCGGCGTTCGGTCCGCAGTCGACGGCGCCCTATCTGTCGCAGGAGCTCGTCCCCAAGGGCGCGCTGCTGACCGAATACCGCTCGCTTGGGACGGCCGACCTGCCGGACTACCTGGCGATGGTCGGCGGGCAGCCGCCGAACGACGACACGCGCGCCGGCTGCCCGACTTACGAGGAGGTTCCCTTCACCGCGACGCCGACGAAGGCCGGCGAGATCACGGCGGGCGGCTGTGTCTTCCCGAACACCGTCACCACGATCGGCGACCAGCTCAGCTCCAGCCGGCGCGAATGGCGCGGCTACATCGAGGATCTCGAGAAGGGACCGGAGGGCAAGGCGACCTGCCGGCGCCCGGCCTCCAACGCGGTCGACGACACCGTCAAGGCCCGCCCCGGCGATGGGTACGCGACCCGCCACAACCCGTTCGTCTACTACCACTCGCTGCTCGACCTCGGCGACTGCGATGCGCTCGACGGCCCGCTCGAGCGGCTCGAGACCGACCTCCAGGCGGTCAAGACGACGCCCAACTACTCCTTCATCGCGCCCAACCTCTGCAACGACGGCACAGAGTCGCCGTGCGTCGACGGCAGCCCCGGCGGTCTACCGGCCGCCGACGCCTTCCTGGCTAAGTGGGTCCCGAGGATCCTCGCTTCGCCGGCCTACAAGGCCGACGGTCTGCTGATCGTCACGTTCGCCGGCGGCCCGACGACGGACCCGGAGGCCGCACAGGGCGTGCGCAACGGAACGCTGCTGCTGTCGAAGTTCGCCGACGCCGGCACGACCATCGCAGCCCCCTACGACCCGTACTCGCTGCTGCGCTCGGTCCAGGACCTGTTCGCGCTCAAGCCGCTCGCCCGCTCGGCGTCCGCGAGCTCGTTCGCCGACACGGTCCTCGCCAGGGCGTTCGTGACGCCGCCGGCCGACGACTAGAGACCCGTCGACCGCGCGGCCCGTCCCTAGCGACTGAGCTGAAGGCTGCCCGAGAGCGGCCGCAGCTCCTCATCGTCGCCCAGCGCGAGGCGGCGCAGCTCGCCCTCGCCGTCGACGGCGTAGGAGCCCATCGAGCGCAGCGGCGGTGAGTACGCGTGCAGTGACACCGCGGGCGCGCCGCGGGCGTGGCTGACGCGGTGGATCGCCGACGGGGCGAAGGTGATGCCGTCGCCGGCTCGCAGCGTGTGGCCGACCGGGATGCCGAAGCGCAGCCGCTCCTCGCGCAGCGCGCCCGACACGACTGTCAGCGCGCCGGCCGACCCGTCGTGGTCGTGGAAGCCGGTGTCGTGGCTGTCCATCCAGCAGATCAGCCAGACCGAGACGTGCTCGTCGGAGTGCAACTCGACGTAGCTGCGCTGGCCGGGGTCGGCACGGACGAGGTCGGCCCACAGATCGCGGTCGGTCGCCACGTCGGCGACGACGGCGCTCAGCTCCGCCTCGCTGAGGTTGCGGCCGGGAAGGATCTCGAAGGCGCTCATGCCGCCACCTGGCCGTTGCCTGGGACAACGCGGCGAGTGGCGTGCGTGCCATGCGCATGCACCGGAGCGGCGATCGCTGGGAAGAGACGCCGCGCCGCGAGGCTGAATGGCAACTGGGGGCCAGCAACGCCGCCGGCCGTGCGCGGCGTGGCGGCGACGAGCGGGTGCGGCTCGACGACCGGGCGGTCGGAGCCGTAGACGAGCTGGTTGGGGCCGACGACGCGCGCCATCGCGCGCACCCCGCGCGGGCCGTAGGACGACGTGTCGTAGAAGAGGTTCGCGTCGAGCACGGCGCTGGAGGGACCGCCGCGCGCCTGGAGCCGCTCGACGTGCAGCGGCGCGAGACCGGCGAGCATCGCGAAGACGACGCGCGTGCGCGGCAGGCGGTGGCGAATCGTCGCGAAGACGTGCCAGGCGGCGTTCATCTCGGCGACGTAGCGGGTCAGCGCCGGCAGCCAGGCTGGCCCGGAGCGGGCGGCTGGCGGCGTCGACCACGGGTCGGGCCCTGGATGGACGAACAGCACCCCCGAGCGCTGGTCGAGCCGATCGAGCAGCGGGCCGCTGCGGTCGACGCCGCCCGCGCCTGCCAGCGCCCCGGCGGGCAGAGAGATCCCGGCCGCGCCACGGGCGAGCGCGCGGTCGACTTGGGAAGGGTCCGGGTTGCGCAGCGAGACGGCGCCCCAGTGGCCGAAGCGGCTCGGCAGCTCGAGGGTGCCGCGGTCCCACGCTTCGAGCAGCTCGCCGCTCTCGTCGGGCTCCAACGCCTCGACGCCGAGCACCGACGAGAGCGCGACCAGGGCGTGGTCGAGCGCGTCCTCTTCAGCGCGCCTGGCACGGGCGTCCGGATCGTGCTGCGAGAGATCGAGGACGGAGGGAGACTCGCCCGCGACCTCGAGCAGCCACCCCGAGCGCCCGTGCCTGATGCGTGGTGCAGTGCGACGCTTTTCGAGCGCCTCCAACAGGGGCTCTGGGAGAAGGTGCTGGTGGACGTCGATTCGCATCGCACGATCAACGTAGCAGATTCTCAACTAAGTCTGTAGAGATTAAAGGGATTAGTCACGTACGTATGCTCCAGCGCCTATGAACGAAGGCGACAAAGCACCCCAATTCGAGCTGCTCGACCAGGACGGCGAGACCGTCAAGCTCTCCGATCACGCCGGCGAGACGGTCGTCCTCTACTTCTATCCGCGGGCCAGCACACCTGGCTGCACGACCCAGGCCTCCGGCATCCGCGACCACCGCGCCGACTACGCGGCCGCCGGCGCCACAGTGATCGGCATCTCGCCCGACGAGCCCGCAGCCCTGCGCAAGTTCGCTGACGAGCAAGGCCTCGACTTCACGCTCGTCGGCGACCCCGACCACTCCGTCGCCGAGGCCTACGGCACCTGGGTCGAGAAGTCGATGTACGGCAGGAAGTACATGGGCATCCAGCGCGCCACCTTCATCATCGACGCCTCCGGCAAGATCGCCAAGGTCTTCCCGAAGGTCTCGCCGAAGACGCACGACGACGTGGTCTTGAAGGCGCTGGGTGAGTTGAGGTCCTAGGGCGCAGGGCGTCGACCCAGGCTGTTGTTGTACATCATGTGAGCAGTGTTGTACGATCTTGGCATGGCGACTATGAACATCAGCACGGCACGCAAGCGGTTGCCCGAGGCGGTCGAGCTGTCGAACTCCGAGGCGGTGTTCCTCGAGCGATATGGCCGCCGCGCGGCGGTCTTGGTGAGCCCCGAGCGTTACGACGAGCTGATGGAGGCGCTCGAGGATGCTGAGGATGTCGCGGCCTTTGACGCCGCCATGGCCGAGGAAGGCCCCAACATTCCTTGGGACCAGGTCAAGGCCGATCTCGGCTGGACGTGACCTACCGCATCGAGCTGCGTCCCGCCGCCGTTCGCGCACTGAAGAAGCTCGACCTACCGATCCGCCGGCGGATTCAGGGAGCCATCACGCTCTTGGCGGAGGAGCCGCGCCCTCCGGCCGCGCGCGCTCTGCGGGGACGCCCTGGTCTGCGGATTCGTGTGGGCGACTACCGCATCATCTACACAGTCGCCGACAACGTCCTCCTGATCGTCGTCGTCACGGTCGGGCACCGGCGCGACGTCTACGACCGATGACCGGGCGCCGCGTGTCCAACGCGCTAGCTCAGCAGTAGCGGCAGTGATTCCCGAGTCAGGAGCTGGGTAAGCAAAGCCCGAATCCGACGGGAAGCGAGGCGATGAGATGGCCAAGGACCATGGATCGAGCGTCAAGGACGACAAGCAGTACGAGGGGCTGCGCAAGAAGGGGATGAGCAAGGAGCGGGCCGCGAAGATAGCCAACACCTCCAACGCGTCCAGCAAGGGTGGCAAGAAGTCGAAGGGCGGCAGTGGTGGCGGGACCAAGGAGGGGCAGCGCAAGGGCGGCAGGAAGTCCTGATCGCGCTGCGGCCTTACCTGCAGCGTTTGCTGTAGCCGGCGCGGGGTAGCGCGTGGGCATGACACCGCTGACCATCGTCGCTATCGCCTTTGTCCTGTCGCTGCTGCTGTTTGGGTTCGCGTTTTGGACCCCGATCTACGCGCTGCCGTTGGCGGTGATCGTGTTGCTTGTGCTGGGCGGGGCGGAGATGTTGCGACGGCGCGGGTCGTCGCGCGAGCTACGCGAGTTCCGCGGGCAGGCGCGTAAGGCCGGCCCTCACCACGAGAGCCCGTTCACGGACCGCGACCGTGAGACCCTTTATGAGGGGCATCGCCGATGACCTCGACGAACGGGCATCCGCTCGCGTTGGTCACCGGAGCGTCTAGCGGCATCGGCTTGGAGCTGGCCAAGCAGTTCGCCACTCATGGCTTCGACCTGATCGTGGTCGCCGAGGATGCCGAGATCGACAGCGCCGGCGCCCAGATCGACGCCGTCGGAGGGGGACGCGTGGAGATTGCGCGGATCGACCTTGCGAGCGCTGGAGGCGTCGATGAGCTGTACGGCCTGGTCAAAGCGAGGGGTAGACCGCTGGCGGCCGTGGCGCTCAACGCAGGCATCGGCGCCGGCGGCGCATTCGCGACCGACACCCGGCTCGAGGACGAGCTGAAGCTGATCGACCTCAACGTCCGCTCGACCGTCCACCTCGCCAAACACGTCACGGCTGACATGGTCGAGCGCGGCGATGGCCGGATCCTCTTCACGTCGTCGATCGCCTCGACGATGCCGGGCGCCTTCCAGGCCGTCTACAACGCGTCGAAGTCGTTCGTCCAGTCGTTCGCCGTCGCGCTGCGCGAGGAGCTGAAAGACAGTGGCGTCACGGTGACGTCGCTGATGCCAGGACCGACCGACACCGAGTTCTTTGAGCGCGCCGACATGCTCGACACCAAGGTCGGCGCCAGCAGCAAGGACGACCCCGCCGACGTGGCTCGCGACGGGTTCGCCGCGCTGATGAGTGGCGACGAGCGAGTCGTCTCGCACTCCTTCTCGACCAAGCTTCAAGGCCGGGGCAGCCGCCTGCTGCCCGACCGGGTCAAGGCGATGATGCACCGCCGGATGGCCGAGCCCGGCTCGGGCCGCCGCTAGCTGTAGGCCTGGGACTTCTCGGCTCGGCCGCGCAGGGTCATCGGGTGTGGCGGCGGGCCCTCGCGATGGAGCGGCGTGTCGCCGCCGGGGCTGCGCCGGAGTAGGTGCAGCGGGTTGTGTTGAGGCTGTAGAGCACACCCCGGCCCTTCAGCCCTCGATGACGAGATGGGAGACGGGTAGGCCGAAGCGCTCCTTCACCTCATCGACCACGCCCTCCTCGAGCCAGTTGCGCTCCCCGCGCGGGTGGGTGAAGAGAACGATCTCGTCCGCGGCGAAGGTCGTCAGCGCGTCCTGGATCGCGAGCACCGGGTCGGACTCGCCGATGTCGCCGGCGGCGTCGACTCCCTCCTCATCCATCCGCTCGACGGTCTCCTCTTGCACCGCCTCGGCGCGCTCGATCGCTGAATCGGGGTCGGACATCCAGAAGCGCAGCTTGCTGTTCAGCGCCGGCGCCACGACGAGCACCTCGGCGTCGTCGGCGCGGTCGCCGATCGCCGCGCGCAATGCGTCGCCGGAGGCGGGCTCAGAGACCAGCGCGATGACCTTGCTAGCCATCCTCAGCCCTCACGGCCAGCCCCTTGCTTGACGCCGCCACGCCGACGCGCGGTCGCGCGCGCGACCAGGTAACAGACAGTGCCGATCACCACCGCGGCAAGCAGGATCACGCCGACGATGATCAGGACGCCGCCGGCCTCGGACGGGTTGTCGCCGCGACCCGCCCCGTCGCTCTGGGCGAGCGTGAGAGCCGTTGTGTAGATCGTCGCCATCACTAGCAGCCGTTACCCACGACGCGGCGCCGCAATCTTCCTGCGGATCCTCGGACTCCGGGTTCGAAGACCCGGCTTCCCTAGCGCTTAGCTCTGTGGCTCAGCAACAGCCGCCGTCGTCGCAGCAACCGTCGTTCAGTTGCGTGTCAGCCATGCGCTCACCTCCTCCAGCGCGTCGTTGTTCACGTAGTAGAAGGCCCACAGCCCTTGGCGCTCGGAGCCGACGATCCCGGCGTCGCGCAGGACCTTGAGGTGGTGGGAGACGGTCGGCTGGGAGAGGTCGAACAGCGGGACCAGCTCGCAGACGCAGACCTTGCCGGCGTGCTTGCGCAACACGTCCACGAGCTGGAGGCGCACCGGGTCGCCGAGGGCCTTGGCGATCGCGGCCATGCGCTCGGCCTGGGCTCGCTCGACGTCGGGGTAGACGACCGGCTCGCAGCACGGCTGGCCGGCGGGCGCCTTGGTCTTCGGGGCGAGCTCCAGATCGACAGGCATCTATTTGAATCTATCAATTGAATTGGCGATCGTCAATGGATAGGATCGCGCGTCGTGAACGCGCCGGTTCGTCCCGACCTCGCCCGTCGAGTCGCCGCTGAGGGGATCGCGGCGTTCGCGCTCGTCTTCGCCGGCTGCGGCGCGATCGTCGCCAACGCCGAGAACGCCGACGCGCTCGGAGCCGTGGGCGTGTCGTTGACTTTCGGGCTGATCGTGATGGCGATGATCTACGCGACCGGCCACCTTTCCGGCGCCCACATCAATCCGGCCGTGACGGTCGCATTCACGCTCACGCGCCACTTCCCCGCGCGTGAGGCCGTCGCCTATGTCGCCGCCCAGGTCGTCGGCGCGACGGTCGGCGCACTCGCACTTGCGGCCGTCTGGACCGACAAGCCCGCGAACCTCGGGGCGACCGTGCCAAGCGTCGGGGTGGGCAGCGCGCTCGTCTACGAGCTGGTCCTGACCGCGATTCTGATGTTCGTGATCGTCGCCGTCGCGACCGACACCCGCGCGGTCGGCGCGGCCGCCGCCATCGCCATCGGTGGCGCCGTCGGACTCGATGCCCTGTTCGGCGGCCCAGTCACGGGCGCGTCGATGAATCCGGCTCGCTCGCTCGGCCCCGCCCTGGTCGCGGGCGAGTGGACCGACTTCTGGATCTACGTCGTCGGCCCGGTCATCGGTGCCGCCGTCGCCGCGTTCGCCTATCAAGCGATCCGCGGGAAGGACTGATGGCCCACGTCCTGTTCGTCTGCCTCCACAACGCCGGCCGCTCGCAGATGAGCCAAGCGCTGTTCGAGCAGGTCGCCGCCGGCCGTCACACCGCCGCCTCGGCTGGCACGACGCCGGCTGAGCGGGTCCATCCCGAGGTCGTCGGGGTCATGAGCGAGCTGGGCGTCGATCTCGCCGGCCGGACGCCTCAGCGGCTCACGAGCGAGTTGGCGGAGCAAGCCGACGTGGTGGTCACGATGGGCTGCGGCGATGAGTGCCCCTACATCCCCGGCAAGCGCTACCTGGACTGGCAGCTCGAGGACCCGAAGGGGCTCCCCGTCGATCAGGTCCGCGCGATCCGCGACGACATCGCCCGCCGGGTCGCCGCGCTCGCCGACGAGCTCGACTAGGACCGCCGGATGACCGGTCACCGCTGGCTGATCCTCGCGGTCGTCTCGGCGGCCACGGCGATGCTGCTGCTCGACGTAACGGTCGTCAACGTCGCGCTGCCCGCTATCCGGGCCGATCTCGATGCCAGTTTCGCGGAGCTGCAGTGGGTGATCGACGCCTACGCGCTGACCCTCGCCGCCACGCTGCTCGGCGCCGGCGCGCTCGCTGACCGCCACGGTCGCCGCCGCGTCTTCGCCGCCGGGATGGTCGTCTTCACCGCCTGCTCGGTCCTCTGCGGAGCCGCGCCTTCGGCGGTCGTGCTCGATCTCGCGCGCGGGGCGCAGGGCATCGGAGCGGCCGCGATGTTCTCGGCGTCGCTGGCGCTGTTAGCGGCCGAGTTCCAGGGCCGCGAGCGCGGCGTCGCGCTCGGAGTCTGGGGAGCGATTACGGGTGGCGCGCTCGCCATCGGTCCGCTGGTCGGCGGCGTGTTGGTCGATGGGCCGGGATGGCGCTGGATCTTCTTCGTCAACCTCCCGCTCGGGGTGCTACTTGCCTGGCTGACCGTCCGCCGGCTGCCGGAGTCGCGCGACCCCACGCCACGGCGGCTCGACTTCGCTGGCATGGCCAGCTTCGCCGCGGCCTGCTTTCTCGCCACCTATGCGCTGATCCGTGGGAACGAGGACGGCTGGACCAGCGCGCCGATCCTGACGACGTTTGCCATCGCAGCCGGCCTGGCTGTCGCGTTCGTCGCCGTCGAGCGCCGCTCGGCTGATCCGATGCTGCCACTCGCCCTGTTCCGCATCCCGGCTTTCACCGGCACGGCGCTCGTCGCGTTCGCGCAGTCGATCGCGCTCTACCCGCTGCTGCTGTTCCTAGCGATCTACTTCCAAGAGGCGTTAGGCCTCTCGGCCACCGCGACCGGCCTGCGCGTCCTGCCGCTCACGCTCGTGCTGTTCGCCGTCGCGCCGACCTCGGGCAAGCTCACAGGCCGCTGGCGGTTGCGCATCCCTCTTACGACCGGCCTATTGCTGATCGGAACCTCGCTGTTGCTCATGCGTGCCGTCACGCCGACGAGCGACTGGACCGTCCTGATCCCCGGCCTCCTCGTCGGCGGCCTCGCCGTTGGGATCATCAGCCCCGCTCTCGCCGCGGCGATGGTCGCCGTCCTGCCAGTGGAGAAAGGCGGCCTCGCCTCCGGCATCAACAACACCTTCCGCCAGCTCGGCATCGCCGCCGGCATCGCCGGACTCGGCGCGATCTTCACTCACCACGCCACTGGCCACATCGACGCCCGCGTCGCGATCGTCGAAGGCCTCGACGCCGTGCTGGCTGTCGCGGCGTCGATCGCATTCGCCGCCGCCGTGATTTGCTGGCCGCTGCTCGGCCGCCAGCGCTCCACGTCTGGATAAGACCGCTAGCCGAAGTCGCGCTCGGCGAGGCCTGACTGTCGCAAGATCGATCGGAATGTTTCGCGGGGGATCTGCTTGTGGCTGCCGCGCTGGGAGACGAAGGCGAAGCCGGCGCGTTCGAGGCCGGCCGCGATCTCGTTGGAGGAGTAGAGCCTAGGCACGCTCGAACGTCAGCCTGCGCACTTCGGGCGCCTCGACCTTGGCTATTGCGTCGGCCGGCGCGTCCTCGAAGTAGAGCTCGAGCGCCTCGCGGAGATTGGCGAGCGCTTCGGACTCGTCAGGGCCGAAGCTCGATATGTCGACGTCGAGGCATTGGGCGACGAATTGGTCGCCCTCTCGATAGACGACGGTCTGAACATCGAGCATGGCCATGACCCAAGCATAGGCACTGCGACGGGAAGGTTACGAGCGTGACGGCGCCGTCACTGGCTCGCGGGACCTGCGTTTAGCGTGGGCTGTGGAGGCAAATACAATAAAGCCCATCGAATTTGTAGACTTTACATCCTGACCCGTCCGCGGCGCGTGCCGAGCGGTCCAAAACTCACAGCAGGAGGCAATTCGATGAAGCGCATCAACTACCCGCGCGCCGCTGGCGCGCTCGCCGTTCTGGCGCTCGCCATACCGGCGAGCGCCGCTGCCGAGCCGGGCGTCTACACCGTCGACGCGAAGCTCGACACGGGCTCGGTGACGTTCCTCAACGACGCCACCGGCGCGGGGCTGCTCCCCCAGACCCAGTACGTCGTCTCGAACAGCGGCTACTCGGTCGGGTTCGCCGAGACCAACGGCGTCACCGGGGGTGGCATGCTCAACTACAAGGTCCTGCCGAGCGCCTACCGCGCTCCGGCGACGGCCGAGGAGAAGCGGACCTATCCGGCCGCCCAGACGGACGTCCAGGCGCACGCCACCTGCTCCGGCGTCGCCGCGCTGACCAGTGGCGCGAACATCCTCGCCTGGCAGCCGGGCGCCGACCCGGCGTACAACTACGTTCCGTGGCAGAAGGCCGCCGCCGGGCTCGGCGACGATCCCGCCAAGTGGATCCCGGTCGTCAAGACCGCGACCGGCGTCGACCTCTCGACGGTGTCGAACTTCACGACCGCCTGCACCGGCCTGGGCGGCACCTACCACGCGGCGGATACGTCGACGGCGATCGCTAGCGCGCTGATCGCCAGCGCGACCGCGCCGCTGCAGAAGCAGATCGACACGCTGACGAAGGCCAAGACGACGGCCGAGAAGGCGTCGACCACCGACAAGGCGGCGCGCAAGCTGGCCGAGGAGGGCTACCAGGCGCTGTACGACCGGCAGCTCACCGTCTCGCTGGCCGCGAAGCGCTTCGCGCCCGACGCCGGGGTGGCGCTCGTGACCGGAACCGTCACCGATCCGGTGGTAGTGACGGTCGAGGTGACCAAGAAGCAGCGGCGCGCGCTCGGCCTCCCGTCACGCGTGCTCGTCGAGATCAATGACGAGTTCGGGCCGGAGGGCGCCGAGCTGATCGTGCTCGAGCTCGACAGGGACACGCTGAAGAAGCTCGAAAAGCACAAGCGGCCGATCCCGGTGAAGGTCAACGCCGTCTCGGGGGGCCAACAGGACTCGATCAAGGCGACGATCAAGCCCTAGCCGAGGCAACGCGGTGCCGGCACTGCCCGCCTCGCGGTGGGCAGTGCCGTCGCGCGATCAGGCTCCGGCTGCCAGCAGCTTGGCCTTCTGCGCCGCGAACTCCTCCTCGGTGAGGATGCCTTGGTTCTTGAGCTCACCCAGCTCCTTGAGCTGGTCGATCATCGACGGCGCGGGGGCCGCAGCCGCCGGCGGGGGCGGGGCTGGAGCGGCCTGCGGCTGCTGCTGCGTCTCCTGCTCGGCCCAGCGCTCGCCCTGGCGACGGGACACGCGGTTGCTGACAGCGGTCGCCGTGCCGGCAATGACGGCGGTGCGGGCCATTCCACGGACTAGTCCTGGCATCGGTACGTATCTCCTCTAGGCGTTGGCCTCGGCCGCGTCGAGCGCGGCGAGGACGGCTTGGACGGGAATCCGGCCATTGGCGACGAGCTGGCCGCCGGAGCGACGGACGGCGGCTGCGAACGGCCCGGCCCAGGTGTTCTCGAAGACGAGCAGTGCGGCGGAGGTTCCGGGCTCCATCACGCCGCCAGCCTCGGCGACGTCCTCGTCGGAGAGCAGGCCGGACGAGGCGCCCTCGAAGACCGACAGCTCGGCGCCCCCATCGCCGATGTCGGCAAGCTCCAGACCGCGCACGGTCCCGTCCTCGTCCTTGGTGACGAAGATCAGGTCCAAGATGCGGATCAGGCCACGGTCGACGAGGTCGACCAGGTGCGGCGCCACCTCGCCATTGGGCTGCCGTCCCGGCCACTCGACCAGGATGTAGTCGATCGGCCCCATCTCGATGACGTCCTCGGCGTTCAACCCGGTCCCCTTCGTCTCGATTCGTGCGTTCAGCTTGCACCAACGACTCTACGCCGCCGGCGCTCGAATTTCATCACCCGATTTGGGGGAGTGCCAGGACCAGTTCAGCGCGGGTCGCCTGTTTGAGCTAGAGGTCGTGGACGCCGGCGATCGCGGCGTCGATCTCGTCCTCGGTGTTCAGCCAGCAGGCGCCGAGGCGAGCGTAGGAGACGGGGTAGGGGGTGACGGTCGCCGAGACGTCGTGCTCGTCGAACAGACGGTCGACGACGGTGAACTTGTCGATGCCCTTGACGGTGAAGGTGACGACGCCGGAGTGCAGGCGCTCGTCGGCCGGGGCGTGGACCCGGACGTTCGGCGCGTCGGCGAGCCGCTCGCGCAGGCGGGCGCCGAGGTCGTCGATCCGGCGTGCGATCCGCCGCGCGCCGACCTGGGCGTGCAGCTCGAACGCCTCCTGCAGCGCCCAGCGGTGCTCGAACGAGTGGTAGCCGCCGGGACTGAAGACGACGCCGGGCGGGGCGTTGCTGGGCTCGCCGTCGATCCAGGGGACGAGGGCGCGATCGTCGAGCGTCGGGATGACCGGGGTAACGCGCTCCCAGAGCTCGGGGGTGCCCCAGGCGATGCCGGTGCCGCGCGGGCCGAGCAGCCACTTGTGGCAGCCGGCTGCGATGCCGTCGCAGCCGAGCGCGTCGACCGGCGCGGGGCCGGCGCCGAAGCCGTGCGCGCCGTCGACGACGAGCAGTGCGCGCTGCTCGGTGGCCCGGCCGGCGTTGGCGCTGGCCACGACCTCGGCGATCTCGGGCAGCGGGAGCTTGACGCCGGTCGCCGAATGGACCCAGGTCATGAGGACCAGCCGCGTTTGGGGGCCGATCGCGTCGCGAACAGCGCCGACGATGCCGTCGACCGTCGCCTGCTCGGGCGCCCCCGGCGGGTAGAGCGCGACCTTGCCGACGGTCGCGCCGGTCCGCTCGGCGGCGTAACGCGCGGTCTGGTCGGCGACGAAGTGCTCGTGCTCGGTCATCAGGATCTCGTCGCCGGGGGAGAAGCGCATGCCGCCGATCAGGACGCCGAGGCCCATCGTGGTCGAGTCGGTCAGCGCGACCATGCCGGCGGTAGTGCCGAGATGACGCGCCGCCGCGCGAGCGATGTCGCGGACGCGGTTCTGGTTGGCGAGCAGATAGCCGTGCGGGTCGCGGTCGAGACCCTCGCGGTGTGCCACGATCGCGTCGCGAACCGGGCGCGAATGTGGAGCGAGGATGTAGGCCGACAGGTGATTGATGTCGGGGTCGAGCTCGAACAGCGCGCGGACGTCGTCCCAGTTCGCGACGCTGGCCGGTGGCTGCGAGGCGGCGTCAGCGGTCGGCCGGTCGTTGGCCGGGTCATCGGAGCTGTCGCAGGCGACCAGCCAGGCTGCAGCTGGAACGGCGAGCGCGGTCCCGACGAACGCCCGCCGCGTATGGGGGTGCTCGACCAGGCCCATACGGGTCCAGGATAGGCAGAAGCCTGTCTTTGTCGAATTAGACACCAGGAGGGATATCAGTTAGTAGACACTTACGTAAGCAGTGGCTTATGCTTTACGCATGGAAGCCGCGCTGCGTGCCATCGCCGAGCCTCGCCGGCGCACGATCCTCCGGCTCGTCGGCTCCGAGGAGTTGAGCGTGGGCGAGATCGCGTCGCACTTCGAGGTCAGTCGGCCCGCGATCTCGCAGCATCTGACGGTGCTCAAGGGGGCGGGGTTGGTGAGCGAGCGCCGGGAAGGGACGCGGCGGCTCTACGTCGCGCGGCCCGAGGGCCTCGCGGAGCTGCGCGACTTTCTCGACGAGTTCTGGGCCGACGGGCTCGATCGCCTGAAGGCAGCCGCCGAGCAAGAGGAGAGGACGCGACGATGACTACCGCCGAGGCCGACGCCGTCGAACGCGAGGTACGCATCGCGGCGCGGCCCGAGACGATCTTCCCATTTTTCGTCGACCCCGAGCGGATGGTCCGCTGGATGGGCACGACCGCCGAGGTCGATCCGCGCTCCGGCGGGATCTATCGGGTCAACATCACCGGCGGTCGCATCGCGCGCGGCGAGTACGTCGAGGTTTCGCCGCCGCACCGCGTCGTGTTCACCTGGGGGTGGGAGACCGAGGAGAGTCCGGTGCGGCCGGGCAGCTCGACCGTCGAGGTAACGCTCACGCCCGACGGCGACCACACGATCGTCCGGCTGGTCCACAGCGGCCTGCCGAGCGGCGAGTCCGCCAACGCCCACAGCGTCGGTTGGGACCACTACCTGCCGCGGCTCGAGGCCGCGGCGTCCGGTGGCGACGCCGGGCCGGACCCGTGGGCGGCGCCCGCCGCCGACTGACACCAAGCATCGAACAAGGAGAACGAGATGGCGAAGTACCTACTGGCATACAAGGGAGGCGCGACCCCCGAGACCGAGGCCGAGCAGCAGGCCGTGATGGCGGCCTGGACCGGCTGGTTCGGCGAGCTCGGGCCGGCGGTCGTTGATCCGGGCAACCCGTTCGGGCCGTCCAAGGCGATCGCCAACAACGGCACGGTCAGCGACGGCGGACCGTCGGGCCTGACCGGTTACTCACTCGTCAACGCCGACAGCATCGACGCCGCGGCCGAGCTCGCGAAGGGCTGCCCGGTCCTGACCAACGGCGGCACGGTCGAGGTCTACGAGACGTTCGACGTGATGTAGCTAGCAGGACGCATGGGCGGTCGGACCGGAGCCGGCCGCGCACGCGTCTGGCAGTCGGCTGGGAACGATGACCGAGGCGCGGCCGCGCGCGTGGCGGTTGTGGCTGGTTCGCGCTCGGCCCGGCGCGATCGGCGTGTCGGCGTGGGCGGTGTTGTCGATCGTCGTGCCGGTAGCGGCTGGCGAGATGCGGAAGGTCAGGCGGAAGGTGCGCTGTTGGCCCGGGCGCAGACGGCGTATCGCGAGGCAATGCCGCCGGCCGGCGGCGGCGCGCAAACGTCGGCTGGCGCGCAGCAGCCGCAGCGCGCGTGGCGGGCGGTCGCAGGTGCGCAGTCGGTAGACAGGCGCGCGCCCACGGTTGCGGACGCGGATCCGGAATGTGACGCGCTGGCCGGCGTAGGCGACCTGGGCGCTGGCGGTCTTGTCGACGTCGATGTCGGCCGGGACGGCATCGAACGGACAGCGGACCTGCTGCGAGTCGAGCGCGACCAGGGCAGCGCCAGGGCCGGGAGCGGCCGGTATGAACCAGCCGGTCAGCGATCCGCCGCTGGGGACGACGCGGCCGCCGAGCGCACCGGTCGACGGCGGGCGGTCGAAGCCCGACACGCGGCTGCTTGCCGGCTCGGCGTCGGCGGCCATCAGCGGCTGTCGGACGCGCTCGAACCATGGCCGCTCGTCATCGCCGTGGTTCACCGCGGGCATGCCGGCGACCGCGCCGGTCAGCGGCGATGGGGTGTCGGCGGTCACGGTCGCCGGGGTCGAGCAGGTCAGCTGGAGCGCATCTGAGTAGTCGACTCCGGAGGCCGGCGGTGGCGGGATCTCGGCCCCCGACGAGTTGCGGAACTGGACGCCATTGACCGGCGTGACGAACCCCTCGCGATTGCCGGCCGTGCCGGCGCCGCCGTTGGCGCCCCACCAGTTGTCGGTCGCGTCGATGCCGACTGGCGCCGTCGCCGACGGGTACGGCGCGCGGATGCGCAGCCCGAACTGATTGCGGTAGATACGGTTGTTGGCGATCCGGACGTTCGTCAGGCTCGGCGGTCCCGGCGCGCCGATGTCGCTGAAGGTGATCGCCGCGCGGAAGTCGGTCAGCGTGTTCCCGTTCACCGTGATCTCGTCGACGCGGTCGAACAGCATCCCGTCGTTAGCCGGCGCGGCGCCCTCGGGATGCAGGCTGGTCAGCACGTTGTCGCGGATGCGCACGTCGCGGACGTCGTTCATCAGGATCATCTGGTCGCGGTTCGACGCCTTGCGGAACAGGTTGCCGGCAACCGTCGCGCCCGCAAACGTTGAGCGGTCGGTGTTGCCGTTGATGTTCAGCGCGTAGCGCGGTGGGCCGGCGAAGACGTTGCCGACGACGCGCGTGTTAGCGCTCGAGTAGGTCGAGTCGGCATAGAGGTCCGTGCCGGTGGCGCGCACGCCCGCGACGTTGATCAGCCGGTCGTTGTCACGGAACAGGTTGCGCGCTATCAGCGAGCCGTTGCCGCCGACCCAGATCCCGCCCGTGAAGTCGTGGACGATCGAGTTGCGCAGCACGTAGCCGGCGGCCGGCGACTGTCCCGTCTGCGGCTGGTCGGGCTCGATGATCGCCAGCTCCTGGCAGTTGCTGCCGGTGGGCTGGCCCGAGACGCAGAGCGGGTTGTTCGAGCCGACCAGCTCGAGCCCGTCGAAGCGCGAGCCGCCGCCGAGCGCCGGGCGGCCGCCGCTCGGGGCGCTGAGGAAGAACAGCGCCGACTGGGCGATCGAGTTCGGGTTGAAGTCGAGCGCGATCATCGTCTCGGGGCCACGGCTGGGATGGTTGCCATGACGGCCGGCGTTGGCTCCGACGATCGTCACGCGCTCGCTGACGTTGAAGTTGTCGTAGACGTCGTAGCGGCCCGCGGGGACCTCGATCGTGTCGCCGGGCCCGTCGCCGGAGCGGCAGCCGTCGACCGCCTGGTTGGCGTTCGAC
>CAMLNW010000003.1 GCA_946481495.1 uncultured Actinomycetes bacterium | reverse complement strand
GCTCCTCGCCGCTCCCGACGAGCTCGAACGGACCGATCTCCCGCAGGCGCTCGCCGAGGTAGGTCGCGTTCGCGGCCATCGCGCCGATCGCCAGGCGGTAGCCCTCATGCCCGAGGCGGATGAAGTTGTAGTACTGGGCGAGGACCATCGCCGAGCCAGTCGAGAAGTTGAGCGTGAAGGTGGCGTCGGTCTTGCCGAGGTAGTTCTCGTAGAAGACGAGGTCCTCGGCGAGGTCGCTGGTCTCGCGGAAGATCAGCCAGCCGATCCCCGGGTAGACCATGCCGAACTTGTGGCCGGAGACGTTGATCGAGCGGACCTGCTCGAGCCGGAAGTCCCACTCACTGTCGGGGTAGAGGAAGGGCCAGACGAAGCCGCCGCTGGCGGCGTCGATGTGCAGCGGCACGTCGAGGCCCTTCTCGTCCCTGAGCTCACGCAGCAGCTTGTCGATCCCGACGATGTCGTCGGCGTGGCCGGTGAAAGTCGTGCCGAGCACAGCGGCTACGCCGATCGTGTTCTCGTCGACGTGCGGCGCGACGTCCTCGGGGCCGATCGTGAACTTGTGCGGCTGCAGCGGGACGATCCGCGGCTCGACGTCGAAGTAGCGGCAGAACTTGTCCCAGACGACGTGGACGTCGCCGCCGAAGACGATGTTCGGCTTGGTCGTGTCCTTGCCGGCCGCCTCGCGCCGCTGACGCCACTTCCACTTCAGCGACAGCGCGCCGAGCATGATCGCCTCCGACGAGCCCTGGGTGCGCGCGCCGGTCGTCTCGCCGGGCGCATTGAAGAGGTCGGCGAGCATCCGGATGCAGCGCTGCTCGATCTCCGCCGTCTGCGGGTACTCGGCGTGGTCGATGAAGTTGCGGTGCAGGTTCTCGGCGATGATCCGCTGCGCCTCGGGCTCCATCCACGTCGTCACGAACGTCGCCAGGTTGCGCTCCGGGATCCCGTCGAGCACCAGGTCCTGCGAGATCAGTCGCATCGCCGCCAGCGGCTCCATCATCTCGTCCGGCAGCTTCCCGTCAGGCGCGTCCTCGAGGATGAAGTGGTTGCCGTACTGCTTCCAGGACTCAGATGGGCTGTCGCTCGCGTGCATGGGGCTACCTACGATGCCACAGCCCGATGCCCTCCCATCACCCATTTGGGGTGATCTCGCGGGGCCGCCTCAGTCGAAGGCGAAGAGCGGCGGGAGCGCGACGACGACGGTCGCTGCCCAGACGGCGAAGACGGGAAGGTAGGAGGTCTGCCAGCGCTCGAGGCGGTGGAAGGCGACCCGTCCCGCAAGGAAGCGCGCCGACAGCCAGGCGGCGCCCGCCAGGTTCACGAGCAGCACGAGGTTGAGGCCGAGCGCCGCCACGCGATTCGGGGTGAGCCCGAGATCGCCGATCCGCGCCACCATCGCGCCCAGCACCATCAAGTCGAGCACGAGGGCGCTCACGACGGCGAGCAGCTGGACGCGGTCCATCGGCCCGGCCGGCCGTGCGGCCTCACGCGCGGACATCGAGTAGAGGACGAGCCCCAGCACGACCACAAGCAACGCGTCGAAGACGCCGAGCAGCTCGCGGTCGAACTCGGCGGCGACCCCCGACACGGCGTAGATCGCCGCGGCGGCGCTCAGCATCACGGCGAACAGCGGGGTGAAGAGCATCGTGAGCACCGGCGCCATGTTCTCCACCACGTGCTGCTTCGACTCCACGAGCCATGCCGCGACGATCACGGCGCCGGCCGGGCACGCCGGCAGCACCCACTCGACGACCTGCTCGCCGAGGTTCGCTCCGATCGGCTCGAAGATCGCCACGGTGAGCATGAGCAGCACGCCGCCGCCGAGCGCGATCAGCGCGTAGTAGACGACCCACTCGCCGGTGAAGCGGACGAAGTCCATCCGCCGCTCGTGCGATCGGAGCGTGCCGCCCATGTACGGGTAGGCGACCGCAAACCACAGCGCGACGGGCAGATAGAGCGCAACGACGACCTCGGTGGCCGAGTCCGCCTTGAACGGATAGAGGTTCACCACGAGGGCGGCGAGCGCGAACGGCGCGGCGGCCAAGACGCAGCGCCGGAGGTCGAGCCGTCGCCGGTGGGCGAAGTACCCAGCGAGGAACGGCAGCACGAGCAGGCCGAGGTTCAGCAGCAGCCAACCCCCCTCCTCCTCGGGGAAGCCCACGGCGAGACGGGCGATCTGCATCGCGACCGCCGCGGCGACGGCGAAGACGAGCGCCGCGAGCCAGCCGCTCGACGCCTGTGCTGAATCCTCGTCACCGCTCAGGACGAGCTGCTTCCACAGCCGGCCGCTGTGCTCGCGTGCGAACTCCCGGGAAAGGGAGTCGAGGTCGCCCATCCGCTTGACGGCGACAAGGAATGCCTCGTCGCTTGACAGGCCCGCGGCGTCGAGCTCGGCGATCTGATCGCGCAGGTGGGCGTCCAGCTCGTCGACGTCGCGGCCGTCGATGCCCGGAGCCCTGGTGACGTAGGCCCGCCATTCAGCGATCTGGGATTCCACGCCGTCCACCGGTCACGCCTCCCTGAGCGCCGCCGGCAGCCAGCCCGAATCTCTCCAGACGCCATCCAGCGCCCGCGTGACGGTCGTCCACTGCCGCTGCTGCTCGGCGAGCGCCGCGCGCCCGTCCTCGGTGATCGAGTAGTACCTGCGGCGACGGCCCTCGGGCGGCGTCCGCCACTCCGTCGTCACGTACCCGAGCCGGAGGAGGCGATGGAGGAGCGGATAGAGCATCCCGTCGGTCCACTCGAAGTCACCCCCGGACAGCTCACGCACCCGCTTCAAGATCGAGTATCCGTAGCTCTCCCCCTCAGCGAGTATCGCCAGCACGAGCGGCGTCGCCGATGCCGCGACCAGATCCTTGTTGATGTTCATGCCCGCCCTCGCATAGCTCGAAGCCATATGCATTGTACTGCAATGTATGTACGGGACCCTTCCCCAGGGATCCCTTGCGGACGCTTGTGGCAATGAACTAGCCTGCGTCGGTGCGCTGGTGGGAGGCGGAGGCGGAGGCGAAGCGCTTCGCGTGCGGAGTGTTCGAGGGAGGGGGCGCCAAGGGAGCCTTCTACGGGCCTGCGCTCGAGGCAGTCCGCGAGCGCGGGATCTGGTTCGTCTCGGTCGCCGGCTCGTCGGCCGGCGCGCTGACCGCGGCGATGGTCGCGGCCGGCGCGGAGCCGGTGCAGATCAGGGCGTGGACGCTCGAGGCGCTGTCGACGCTCCAAGTGCGCCGCCCGAGGGCGCTGCGCATCTTGTTCAGAGCGTTCAGCGGCCTGCGCGACGACCCGCCACGCGTCGTGTCGAGCACGCTCCTGCTGTTCCTGGTCGAGGCGATCCTCCGCATGCAGGTCGGCCGAGTCGACCTCGATATGGCCAGCATCGGCCAAGGGTTCCCGTCGCTGTCGCCGCTGCGCTGGCCCGACTCGCTCCGGCGTCGCATCCGGTACTGGATTGACGAGACGATCCGCGCGGGCCACGAGAGGCGCGGGACCGGGTGGCCAAGGTCGCGGCCGGTGACTTTCGCGCAGCTGTACGAGGCGACCGGCATCGAGCTGTTCATCGTCTCGGTCGACGCCGTCACCAAGCGCGAGCACGTCTTCCACCATGAGCTGACGCCGAACGAGAGCGTCGCCCGCGCCGCCGTGTCTTCAGCGGCGATCCCGCTGTACTTCCCGCCCGGCGACGTCGACGCCGCCGACGAGGACCCCGACGCGCAGACCATCCTGTTCGACGGCGGCGTCTGGTCGAACTTCCCGACTTGGGTCTACAAGGACCCGTCGTTTCGCGCGGCTCACGCCATGAGCGGTGGCGTCGCGCCTGCCAGCCAGATTGGGACCAAGGACGATCCGTACGTGCTCGGCTTCCTGCTCGACGAGCAGACCGGCCCCGACGGGGCAACCGTCGCCGATGCCGCGCCCCGGCCGTCATTCGTCAGACGCGCCGTTCGTGCTCCCGCGGTGATGGCATTCTGCGCCTTCACTTCGCCCATCTACCTAGCCGGCCTGGCGGTGTTCGGCCTCGCGATCGTCACCTCGACCGGATGCGAGACTCTCGCCGTCGAGTCGCTCTGCACGGCCAAGCGCAGCGCGTCCAACGAGTGGGTTGCGCCGGCCGTCGGCCTGTTGTTCGTGGTCATAGCCATCTACCAGTACTTCAGAGCGCGGGACTACTCGGGGAGATTCCTGCCTGTCCACTACACGAGGTTCGAGTTCTTGGGAACGGTGCTCGGCTTCGCGTTCGTGACGGCGGCCGAGCGGATCGTCAACACGCCCTCAAACCCGCCAGCCACGGCTGTCGACGACAATCTGGCTATCAGCCTCACTGTCGCGCTCGGGCTTGGCGCGGCTGTCGTGACGATCGCCGTCCTCGCCATCGCGATGGTCGGGCCGGCCGCCTACGGGGTCGGAGCGCGCATCGCGGGAACCCTCACGTCCGCCGGCTCGGCTCGCTACTGGGTCGGCGCCGCCAGTGACGACCTGGTCATCCGCATCCCGGTCGCCGGGATCGGGACGCTCGACTTCGACCGCGCCGCGGCACTGCTCGACGAGCGCGCGGACGCCGTGCGAACAACAGTCAGCGCGGCGCTCGATGACGAGTTCACCGCGCTCGAGGATGCCCGCCAGACGGCACCCCCGGCGAGGCCGGCAACCCTGTTCTGAGCGGACGCGATCGGCACTCCCGCCGAAAGCTCGGCTGCTGCGGTCTGTCGCAGCGCATGACTACCTACCCAGATCCAGCCTTCCTGCCGGCCGGGCAGGTGCCGGCTCATAGCCATGCGTTGCGTTCTGTCGCTTCCAGAACGTCTTCACGGCTTAGCCTCGCGACTGGCCCTTGTCTGCGCGGGTCGCGCGCCATCGCGCTTTGCCGCCGGGAGGCGGTGCCGCACTCCGTCGCGCTCGGTTCTTCCCGTGATCGCGACCACCCTTGATCTTTGGAGCGTTCTTGCCCCCGCGCCGGTCGCCATGACCTACCTCACACCTCGGAGTCGGATAGGTAGCCGGTACCAGCACAGTGCCGGCACTTGCCCGGCTCATCGCAACGAGGACATTGTTTGGCCATACCTAAACCCTAGCCGCGTTCAGTTGCCTGAGGATGAAGATAAGCCACACGCATTCGGGCTTCAGCGTTAAAAGCCTGGGCGTATCCCCCTGCTTCTTTCATTAGATCGCTCAGGGTGGGCCATAACGACTCCACGGGTGGCGGAGGACCAGAGAGGTAGAACAGCATCCCCCGTTCGAATACATCGAGGTGCGAGTTCAAGGCAACAAAAAGCGGATCGTCGACCTCGAAATGGACCAGCATCCGACCGGCAAGAACCGTATAGGCGCTTTGCACCTTCCTCCCGCTCTCAAGGGCCTTCCCCGCCTCATCAAACGCAACGCCGCTCAGCTTTCCACTCTGGCCCCGAACAGCCTTCATGAGATCGCTATGAGCGTCGACCGCCTCCAACATCAGTGCGGAGGCATCGTCAAGCAACTCCCGAAGGCCGTCGAGATCGTGAAGACCCCTCTCATGGGCTAGTTGATCTTGCAGTCTCTCCCGCTCGGCGGCGAGAGCGCGCTGTTGCCTACGACCAGCCGTGACCGCAGCAATGAATCCGACGATCACGGCGGCTACCGCCGGAATAGCGATCTTCAAGACCTCGGTTAGATCCGACTGCTGCACCTCTACAGGAATCGGTGTCACGCGCTCACCGCCGCCGCCAGGTCCAACTACGCGCTCGCCCAGCAGAGAAGGTCCGTGTGGGCGTACTCGCGCCAGTCGGCAGACAGCCGATCCGCGTCCCGCTCAACATCGAAGTACCGCCCCCCTAGAGCCTGCGCACCGTGGGCCGAAAGGTCAAGATGGCCCAGCTCGTAGAGCCAACGCATTACGTCCGCGACCGTGCGTCCGGTTGCACAAGGCGACTTGGTCGTCTTTCTCCATGCGGGTGAGATTACGTTGGTCATCGGTCATACCTCCGGCGTTCGCGGCCACCGGCAAAGTCAGGACTACACCGCCGCCAATCACGTCGTCAGGCACTTCATTGGCGCCGCTCAGGATCGATCCGAACCGATCCTCCAAGCGGTCGCGCATCCTGGCTCGACGCTCGGCGCTCGCGATCCTGAATGCAGACCTGACGGGTGATTGTCGAGTCCTTGTGACCGAGCATCCATGAGACATCCTCAGCGGAGTCGCCGCAGCAATGGCCTGGCTCACGGCCGTACGGCGGAAGCCGTGGAAACTAGGAACTAACCCTGACGACACCGGCCCGTCCGGGTGAAGCGGCCGGATCACCCACAATTGAAGCTACGGACTGTTTCACATAGCTTCGGCTCTGGACCTTTACCGGCCGGAGGCTTCGTTCTCAGACGTAGATCAGAATCTCAGTGGTCGCGCCTAGGTGGCGCAGCGTGATTTCCCACGTTGACCCGCTCGCGTCACCCTCAGCGACGGCTTCCTCAAACGTGCCGCCCGACCCCTGGACCTCGCAGCCCTCATACGCGCGTCGGTCCAACAGCACCGCGTTCCAGCTTGCCGCCCCGTGGTCTTTGAGAATCACGTAGTAGCGCTCAGACTGGCTGGCGCTGGCTCGATGTACCCGGTCCACCACGCCCGACAGCGATGCGACGTGAAGCCTCTCACCGTCGTCGGGCACGTAGACATAGGCGTCGATCATCCGGCCGGGTAGCCCCTGCACGACCTCTAGAGCTTCCTCGAAGGTCACCGCTAGCAGCGTAGGCACTAGTGAAGGTGACCGCCTCGCCGGTTAGCCTCGCTCGATGGCCGAATTCTTCGTTCCCCACGCCGACACGCCTGAGCAAGCCGAGAAGGTTTGGCAGGGCATCAAGAAGTTCGCTGAGGACAACATGGACCGCACGGTGGGCGACGAGCGAATCCAGCGGATCGACTACCAGCACGACGGTGGGAGCCACACGGCCGAGGTGGGGAAGGTCGATCAGCGGACCAACGAGCCTGTGTTCGCCATCCTCGATGCCGGCGACCTCTACCTCGTCTGTACGGCCAACCGGGGAACCCTGCGAGGACTGCCGATCTTGGTCGGCAAAGGCAGCGCCTTCTTTGTCGAGAACTTCGACTGAGCGACCCGCGCTGTAGATGCCGCACCCGTGCCTACCCGCACGGCCCGCCAGACGCGCGAAGTCGAACCCGGAGAGGCCCGAATTCAGGTTTACGCTTCCATATCGCTTCCAAAGCCCCTCCACAGATGTGTAAGGGCCGACCCTAGAAGCAGAAAACCCGCCTTGCGAGCGGGCGTCGTACAGAGCCCTCGTCCGGACTCGAACCGGAGACCCCTTCCTTACCATGGAAGTGCTCTACCAACTGAGCTACGAGGGCGCGAGGGTGGAGCCTAGCGCGAGCGGGCCTATGGGGGAGGAGGGATTCGAACCCCCTCAGGCATAGCCACGAGGTTTACAGCCTCGCCCGACTCTCCAACTCCGGCGCTCCCCCATGGAGCGACCGCGGATTCTAGAGGCTGCGGTCAGCCCGTGAGCGTGGCGGCGAACGGCCGTCCACGATCAACCTCATATTGCTCGTACTTCGGACCTCCAAGCAGTACCCCGGTTCCTCCCTCGACTTGGTCGGAAGGAATCAGCCAGCGGCGCCCGTCGGCGACGTGCACGAACAGGTAGTCGCAGCGATCGCTCGAGAACCGCCTGACGATGCCGTTCCAGCTTTGGTTGCCACCGCGCGTGCAGATCGAAACCTCCCAACGACCGTTGCGATAGCAGCCGGTCGTCTTGACCTGACCCCGTGCCACGCGATTAGGGAGCTCGGCGATCAGATCCCAGTCCGGGCTGTGGCCGAACGGCACGGCGATACGCGCTCCCTGCTCGGCGAACCAGGCCGCCGCCGACATCTCGCCGAAGTCACCTTGCTCGAGCCGATTCACTAGACCAGCATATATGCCGGTTCGGACGACCCCAGAACGAGGACGGGCGCCTGGTGGCGCCCGTCCGGTTCCCCTATCCCCGAAGCTTCAGGAGGCCTCGCGGAGGCGTTGGGCCTCTGGGAGGTTCTCGAGCTTCTTGAGCGTGTTGTTCTCGATCTGGCGGATGCGCTCGCGGGTCACGCCGAAGGCGCGGCCGACCTCCTCGAGCGTGCGAGCCTGGTGGCCCTTGAGGCCGTAGCGCATCTCCAGGACCTCGCGCTCGCGCGGTGGGAGCGCCTCGAGCACGGTGCGCACGTTCTCGCGACGGATGTTCTCCGACGCGGTGTCGAACGGCGACAGCGCCGTCTCGTCCTCGACGAAGTCGCCGAGCTCGGAGTCGTCCTCCTCGCCGATCGGCTTCTCGAGCGAGACGGGAAGCTGAGCGAAGCGGAGGATGTCCTTGACGTCGCGGGCGGTCCACTGGAGCTCCGCGGCGATCTCATCAGGCGTCGGTTCACGACCGAGCGACTGCACGAGCTGACGCTCGACGTGGACGACCTTGTTGAGCTTCTCGACCATGTGCACCGGGATGCGGATCGTGCGCGCCTTGTCGGCGATCGCCCGCGTCACCGCCTGGCGAATCCACCAGGTCGCGTACGTCGAGAACTTGTAGCCGCGGCGGTAGTCGAACTTCTCGACCGCGCGGATCAGACCGAGCGAGCCCTCCTGGATCAAGTCCAGGAACGACAGGCCGCGGCCGAGGTAGCCCTTCGCGATCGAGACGACCAGACGCAGGTTCGCTTCGACCATCTGCCGCTTCGCGGCCATGTCGCCACGCTCGAGACGCTTGGCGAGCGAGACCTCCTGCTCGGCGGTGAGCAGCTCGACACGACCGATCGACCGCAGGTAGAGCCGCAACGAGTCGAGGCTCGGCTCGACCGTGAGGTCGATGTCGGGCTCCTTCTTCGCCGTGGACTCGCCGCCACGGGGTGCGGGCGTTCCGTCCTCGCGGGCGGCGATAGCGGCACGGTCGTCCTTGGAGACGACATCAACGCCGGTCTCCAAGAGATGTGCGTGCAGGCTGCGAACCTGCTCCTTCGTGACCTCTACCTCCTCGAGGCAAGAGGCGATCTCCTCATACGTCAGATAGCCACGCTCACGGCCGTCGGCGGCCAAGTTGCGCAGCTCGTCAATCTCGAGAAACGGCGCGTCTGGCCGCTCCTCCAAGAGCGCTGCTGCTCCATCCATATTCTCCCTCAACCCCTACTCCTCAAACGCAGTTGCAGTGGCCTCGACACCCGCCCCCAAGCCAGGGCTGTCGGTCCTCGTCACGGCTATCGGCGCTTCTGTACGGCGTTCGCGATTTTGTCGCGAGGGGCTGAGCCATTTGGAAGGATCCTGCTGCGAGGTCCAGGCGTCTAGCCACTCTCCAAGATAGCAACTTCGTGCCGATGTGCACTTCACCCGGTCTGACCAGACCTGCCTGCCGTTCTGACCCCCGTCGGCCTCCCGGTATCGTGGCCTGGGCATGACCGACCTCGCCATCCCCCACGACGATGTCCAAGCGCGCCGGCCGGCGACCCACGTCAGCCTGACGCGCGTCGGCGTGACCGGCGTCGAGAAGGTCGTACGGATCGGTGTCGGCGACCATGAGCAGCTCTTCTTCGCCGACATCGAGTGCTTCGTCGACCTCGGACCGAAGCAGAAGGGTGCGCACATGTCGCGCTTCGAGGAGGTCGTCAACGAGGCGATCGACGCGGTCGTGCTCGGTGAGGCGTTCAAGGCCGAGACGCTCGCCCAGCACATCGCCGAACGGGTGCGCGACCGTCAGGAGGCGCTGCGCGCCGAGGTGCGGATCGCAGCGCGCTACCCGGAGCGCCAGCGGACCCCGGCATCCGGCTCCGAGACTCAGGAGATCTACACCCTGTTCGGCGTCGCGGTCGCGTCCGAGCACGGCACGCGCCGGCTGATCGGCGTCGAGGCGCACGGCATGACCGCCTGCCCGTGCGCGCAGGAGATGGTCGCCGAGCGGTCGCGCGAGCGGCTGGCAGCCGACGGCTTCACCGACGACGAGATCGAGCGCGTGCTGGCGTCGGTGCCGGTCGCGACGCACAACCAGCGCGGCATCGGGCGGCTCTACGTCGGCTGCGTCGAGGGCTGCACGCGCGAGATCGAGGCGCACACGCTGCTGCGGATCGTCGAGGGCTCGATGAGCTCGGAGATCTACGAGCTGATGAAGCGCAGCGACGAGGTCGAGGTCGTCGAGCACGCGCACATGCATCCGCGCTTCGTCGAGGACTGCGTGCGCGAGATGGCGCGCAAGGCCGTCGACGAGTTCGGCGGCTTCGACGACGGGACGTTCTTACTCGCGCGCCAGGAGAACCTCGAGACGATCCACCGCCACAGCGTCGTGGCGGAGCGCCACGGGTTGATCGGTGAGCTGCGCCACGAGCTCGACGACGAGGCGCACGTCGAGCGCCACGTGACGATGCGCGAGTGGCTCGAGGGTCCCGCCGCACACGGCGGCTGACGCTCAGCATCGGCACGCAGACGCGATCACGCGAGCGCCACAGCGCCAACATCGCCAATCTGGCCAGTCGGGTTTCGCGCGGGACGGCGGCGGGCACCGTGCCCCAGGAGGTTCGAAGGACTCGTGGACGCGACTGAGCACATCCCGCTGTCGGAGGACGCCGCGCTGGTGACGGCGCTGGCTGGGACGGCGATGGCGTTCTCGCACTGCGCCGAGGACGAGGCCGAGCGCTGGCTGCGGGCGCTGCGGCTGCACGGACAGGTCGGCAGCGCGCTGCAGGCCCTAGGGGTTGGCGAGGCGCCGCTCGAAGGCTCGACAGCCGAGGTCTGCGACGAGCCGACCTCCCATCCCCCGCTCGGCGAGCCGGCGCTCGACCGTACGGTGCAGGAGGCCGAGCGACGGGCGATCGAGCGCCACGCGGACGCGGTCGGGACTGCCGACCTGCTGCTGGCGCTGCTCGACGTCTACGGCGATCCGATGGATCAGGCGCTGGAGTCGCGCGGCGCGACCCGCGACGAGGTCATCGAGCGGCTGGTCGCGATGGGCGACCACCCGGAGCTCAGCGGTCGGTGATCGCGCCCCCGCGCGCCTGACGCTCGCGCGAGAGCTCCTCGATCCGGCGGCGGAAGTTGAGGAAGTAGTCGGCGCCGGAGACGATCGTCGTGAGGACCATCGCGTAGACGAGCAGTTGGACCCAGAGGACGTCCGGGTCAGGGACGGCGATCAGCGCGAGGACGGCGGCCGACTGGACGATCGTCTTGACCTTGCCGAGCGCGCTGGCTGGGATCACGACGCCCTGCTGGCCGGCGGCGATGCGCAGCCCGGAGACGGCGAACTCGCGCGCGATCACGATCATCGCGACCCAGGCGTCGACGCGGTCGAGGCTGACGAGGGTCAGCAGCGCAGCGGCGATCAGCAGCTTGTCGGCGACCGGGTCCATCACCTTGCCGAAGGTCGTGATCGACTGGCGCGAGCGGGCGATGTAGCCGTCGAGGCCGTCGGTCAGCGACGCGAGGACGAAGACGGCGGCGGCGATCTCCGAGCCGCCCTCGGCCTCGGTGCCCAGCGCGACGACGAGCACCGGTACGAGCAGGATGCGCAACAGCGTGAGAACGTTCGGCACGTTGAGCGGGAACATCGCCTGCTCAGCTTGCCCGATCTGCCCGACGATCGTGACGGGCTTGGTACTCGATGCCGATCGTCGAGCCGAGCGGGCCGGCCGGCGAGACCGTGGCGGCGAGGACGATCCAGCTGAAGATGCCGCGCGTCGCGCCGTAGAAGACGAGTCCGCAGAGAATCAGCCAGCCGACGCCGTGCGACCAGCCGAAGACCATCTCGGCCGTCTCGCTCCAACCGCCGATCGCGAAGACGACGAGCGTCGCGAAGAGGCAGAGCTCGAAGATCGAGTAGATGCGGACGGCAGTGAAGTAGCTCACTCGGAGGCGAGGTCCTTGCGGCGCATCGACCACATCTGGGAGGCGCGCTCGAGCTCGAGCGCGGCGGGCCAGGGGAGCGCGGGCGGGCCGAGCTCGGTGCGCAGCGATCTCGCGGTGCGGCGGGCGAGCTCGGGGTCGGCGCCGGGGACGGACGCGAGCGCGTGGGCGCGCGCGTCGACCTCGGCGTCGGGCAGCGCCGCCCAGGCGAGTCCGAGCTCGGCGGCGCGGGCGCCGTCGATGCGCTCGCCGAAGAGGGTCAGCGCGGAGGCGGCCTCGCGGGCGCCAGTGCGGCCAAGCAACGCAGCGTGGCCACCGCCCGGGTGGAGGCCGATCGGCAGGAAGCCGGAGATCAGCTTGGCGTCGGTCGCGACGACGCGGACGTCGGTCGCGAAGGCGAGGTTCATGCCAGCGCCGACGGCCCCGCCACGGACGGCGGCGACGGTCGGCGGCTCGAGCTCGCCGACGCGCTGGAAGGAGCGGTAGACGTCGCCGATGCCGACCCAGGCGTCGGGCGTCGCGGGGTCGCGGCCGGCGTCGAGGAGCGTCTGGCGATCGCCGCCGGCGCAGAAGAAACCGCCCTCGCCGCGGACGACGACGGCGCCGACGGTCTGGTCGGCGTCGACCTCCTCGCAGGCCTCGACCAGCTCGCGCGCCATCGCGCGGGTGAGGGCGTTGCGGCGGTCGGGCGCGTTGAGGACGATCGTCGCGACCCCGGCGTCGCGCTCCAGCAGGATCTCGGTCGACATGGGCGGGGACGGTACCGGCTGGCATCGCCCCGAGCCGGCAGAATGGCCCGGTGCGCCAGACACTCGGATACTTCGCTCGCGCGCTGGTGCTCGTTGTCATCGACGGACTGGCGCTCTGGGGGCTAGCCGCCGCGCTGCCCGGGATGGCGGTGCCGACGCTGCGCGCGGCGATCGTCACGGCAGCGCTGATCGCGCTGCTGAACGCGCTGATCTGGCCGCTGCTGACGCGGATCGTGCTGCCGCTGACGGTGCTTACATTCGGGCTGGCGTCGCTGGTCCTGAACGCGCTGATCGTCAACGTCGCGGTGCGCGCGGTCGACGGGACGGACCCCACGGTGACGGCGACGCTGTGGGTGGCGCTCGGGCTGGCGATCATCACGATGGTCGTCGAGCCGCTGCTCGACTTCGACGGCGACGCCTACCACCTGCGCGTCGTGCGCCAGCGGGTGCGCGGCGCGCGGCGGCGCAACGAGACCGACGTGCCGGGCGTGATCCTGTTCGAGATCGACGGGCTGGCCGAGGGCGTGCTGGAGGAGGCGATTGAGCAGGGGCGGGTGCCGAACATCGCGCGCTGGCTCGAGGACGGCAGCCACCGGATCGTGCCGTGGGAGTGCGACCTGTCGTCGCAGACCGCGGCGAGCCAGGCGGGGCTGCTGCACGGCAGCAACCACGACATGCCGGCATTCCGCTGGTACGAGAAGGACGACGACCGGATGCTGGTCGCGAACCATCCGAAGGACGCGGCTGAGATCGAGCTGCGCCACTCCGACGGCGCGGGACTGCTCGCCGCAGGCGGGGCGAGCCGCGGCAACATGTTCTCCGGCGACGCGCCGCGCTGCTCGGCGACGATGAGCGTGATCCGCGACCGCCGGCGCTCGCGCGCGGCTGAGTTCTTCGCCTACTTCGCCGACCCGTACGGGCTGCTGCGCACGCTGGCGCTCGGCGTCGCCGACATCGCCGCCGAGCGGCGGGCGGCGCGGCGCCAGCGCAAGTCGGGCGCGGCGCACGTCGACCGCGGCACGCCGTATCCACTGATGCGGGCCGCGATCACCGTGATCATGCGCGACCTCAACGTGGCGACACTGATGGCCGACGTGGTCGAGGGCGTGCCGGTCGCCTACTCGACGTTCGTCGGCTACGACGAGGTCGCCCACCACTCGGGGATCCTCGAGCCGGACGCCTTCGTCGTGCTGGAGAAGCTCGACGCGCAGCTGGCGCGGCTGGAGCGGGCGGCGCGCCAGGCGCCGCGGCCCTACCACCTGGTCGTGCTCTCCGACCACGGCCAGACGCAGGGCGCGCCGTTCCGTCAGCGCCACGGCGAGACGCTCGAGGAGGTCGTGCGGCGGTTCGCCGATCCGGCCGCGGGCGCCGTCGCTGCGCCGGCGACGGTCGACGAGGCGTGGGGCGACCTGGGCGCGCTGCTCGCCGATGCGCGCGAGGACGACAGCGCGGCGGGACGGCTGCTGCGGCGCGCGACCAACGATCGCGTCGCCGCCGGGACCGTCGCGCTGGGTCCGAATCGCGAGGCGCTGCGCGACCAGGAGGCGGTCAACGCGCGCGTGCGCGCGAGCGACGCCGACGAGCGGCCGGGCGGCGACGACGCGCCCGAGGCGCTGGTGCTGGCCTCGGGCTGCCTCGGACTCGTCTACTTCCCCGGCGACAAGAGCCGGCTGAGCGCCGAGGAGATCGAGCAGCGTCATCCGGGGCTGCTGGCCGGGCTGGCGACCCATCCCGGGATCGGCTTCGTGATGGTGCGCTCCGAGCACGAGGGCGGTGTCGTGCTCGGTGGCGCGGGACGACGCCGACTGTCCGACGACACGGTCGACGGCGACGACCCGCTGGCGCCGTTCGACGCGACAGCCGCCGACCACCTGCGCCGCCACGACGGCTTCCGCCACTGCCCGGACATCCTGATCAACGGCGCCTACGACCCCGAGGCGAGCGAGGTGCAGCCGTTCGAGGAGTTCATGGGCTCGCACGGCGGGCTCGGCGGGATGCAGATGCACCCGTTCGCGGTCGTGCCGGCCGAGTGGAGCGAGCCAGCGGCGCCGATCGTCGGGGCACGGCAGATGCACCTTCAGCTGAAGCGGTGGCTGGCCGAGACGGGGCTCGAGGTGGCCGAGGCGCCGGAGGCGGACACTGTGAGGCCAGCGTCATGACCCCGCTCGAGCGGCTGCTGGAGCTCGGCGCGACCAAGCGGGTGCTGGAGCTCTCCGACCGTTTCCGGGCGATCCCGCTCGTCAACATCGTCGAGCTGACGGTGCGGCGCTTCCTCGCCGACGGGATGGTCGACCGCGGCGCGTCGCTGGCCTACTACGGGCTGCTGTCGCTGCTGCCGGTGCTGATGATCGCCGCGGGAGCGATCAGCCTGCTCGGCGGCACCAGTTCGGCGATCGACTTCGGTGGATACCTGCGTGACGAAGGGGCGTCTGCGACGCTCGCCACTACGGCGGAATCGGTGATGAAGACCGCCGTCGACTCGGCGCCGACGCAAGCCGGGACGGTCGGCCTCATCGGCCTCGCGACGCTGATCTACGGAGCGTCGCGCGCGTTCGCGGCCGCTGGACGGGCGCTCGACGTGATCTGGCGCCGGCGTCAGAAGGGGCTGACGATTATGCGCCGGACGGTCGGGATCGGCTGGACGGTGGTGCTGATCGTGCTCGGCTTCATCGCGGGCGTGCTGGTGTTCGTCGGGCGCGGGCTGGCCGAGGACGTGCTCGACCTGATCGGCCTCGAGGACGTCAGCGCGCCGCTGTGGACGATCGTCCGCTGGCCGCTGGCGGCGCTGCTGATGATGCTGTCGATGCGGCTGGTGATGTGGGCGGCGCCGAGCCCGCCGCGCGGTCCGTTCCGGCTGGTGACGCCGGGCGCGGCGACGGCCGCGGGGATCTGGCTGCTCGCGTCCGGCGGCTACGGCTTCTACGTCGGGGAGCTGTCGACCTACAACGCGACCTACGGCGCGTTCGCCGCGCTCGTGATCCTGCTGCTCTGGATCTGGCTGACGTCGATGGCCTTCCTGTTCGGCTGCGAGCTCGACGCGGTGCTGGTGGAGCGGCGCGAGGCGCGCGAGGCGGCCGCGGCCGCGATCAGCGGGGAGCCGGCAAAGGCGTCGCCTCACCCGGTTGGAGCACCCGAACGTCCACCGCAGGAGCCAGACGAGCCGCTTCGCGAGCGAACTGCTGTGGAGGATCGCTGAGCAACGGCGCCTTGCCGCGCAGGCGGTCGAGCGCGAACGGGAACAGCGTGCCCCAGTGGATCGGGATCGCGAGCCGGGGCTGCAAGAGCTCGAGCGCGGCCGCCGCGCCCTTGGGATCGAGGTGGCCGGGGCCGAGCGTCGGCCCCCAACCCCAGACGGGGATCAGCGCGGTGTCGAGGTCGTCGGCGAGCGTCGCCATCTCGGGGAAGACGTCAGTGTCGCCGGCGAAGTAGATCTGGTGTCCGCTGGGTCCGAGTAGGTAGCCGACCGCCTCGGCCGGCGGGCCGAATGGGTGGCGGCGACTGTCGTGGTCGGCGTAGGTGGCGGCGATCGGCAGGCCGGCGACCTCGGTGCCCTCCCCCGCCGTGAGCTCGACGACGCGCTCGAAGCCGAGCTTGGCGACGTGTCGGCGGAGGCCGCGCGGGATGACGAGCGTCGGCTGGGGTCGCTTGGCGGCTAGCTGGCGCAGTGAGGCGGCGTGGAGGTGGTCGAGGTGGGCGTGCGAGACGAGCACCCCGTCGAGCTGGCCGAGCGAGGCGACGTCGACAGCGCCGCCGTGTCGGCGCAGGTGGGCGACGCGGCCGCTGAGGATCGGGTCGGTCAGGACGCGGACGCCGTCGAGCTCGATCAGCGCCGTGGCGTGCCCGACATATGTGACAAGGTCGTCCAACGCCGACGAAGCCTACGCCGGCTGGGCCCTCGTTCAATCCCCGGGCCAGGCTCCAGTCAGCTTCTGGAACCCACGTGCGCCGCCACGATCGATGACCGTCTTGACGACGGTGAAGATCGCGCCCTGCAGGGCAGCGGCCGGCAGCAGCTCCCGCCAGCCGTACTCGCTCTGGCGCGCCTTCGGCGGATCCGGCTCGTCGGAGATCCGCTTCCAAATCTGCTTGAAGATCGTGCTTGCGATCAAGCCGCCCAGAATGCCCGACAGGATGCCGAACGGGGCATAGAGAACCTTGGCCATCGGTTACCGCCTCCTTCTGCGTAGGACGAGCAGGAGGACAACTATGACCGCAGCCACCCCCAGCAGTCGTGGGTCGAGCCGGCTCGCCTGAGTGGTCACCGCCTCCTGGGCGTGCTGGCCCGCGTCGCGCACGGCGTCCTTGCGCTCGTCGACCTTCTCCTTGACCTGGCTCTTGACGTCGGCCTTGGCAGCGAGCTCGGCAGCCGTGTCGCCAAGCTCGCGGCGCTTGTCGGCGATGTCTCGGCGCAGAGCCTCGGGATCGTCGGCGGGCGTCTCGGTCTTGGGGTTCTCGCTCATCCGCCTGCCCTCGCCTTCACGTGGTCGATGTCTCGCTTGGTCGTGTCGATCGCCTGCTCGGGAACGAGCGGCTTGGCCTGGTCAACCTGCTTCTTGCCGGTCAGGGCGAGCAACCCGGCGAGCAGCAGCAGCGCTCCGCCGACGATCGCGACGGCGATCCAGGGCTCGAGCGCGGTAGCGAGCAGCATCGCCGCCGCGGCGAGCAGGAAGCCAATGCCGTAGAGCGCGACCAGTCCCGCCCCGCCGAAGAGGCCGGCCCCGATCCCGGCTCGCTTGCCCTTCTCCTGCATCTCGACCTGGGCCAGACGGAGCTCCTGGCGAACCAGCTCGCCCGTCTGCGCCGATAGCTGCTGCACGAGATCGCTGACCGATCGATCACTCGCCGTCTGAACCGCCATGAGGAACCTCCGTGCTGGGTCTCTTGGAGCCTGCGGAGGGGGTTTCCAGGAGCGTGGGATTGAAACCACGGTTCCACGACGGGCTTAACAGGATCACACGCTCAGGCGGTAGTCATAACACGTCTGGGCTGGAACCGTTCAGGCGGTGGAGGCACCGCCCCGAGATTGGCTCATCGCCCTCGGCCGGGCGTTGCGCGAGGCGCGTCTGGAGCGCGGGCACACCCAGATGAGCCTCGGACTTGAAACCGGCGTCAGCACCAACTACGTCGGCGGCATCGAGCGCGGCCAGCGCAGCCCCACCGTGAAGAAGATCGCGGTGCTCGCAAGCGCGCTCGACCTGGCGCTGGACGACCTGTTCTGCCGCGCGGCCGAGCTGCTGCCCCGTACCGCGACCTGACACGCGATTCGCAACCCGGCGAACGGGTAGAGCCCGGCGATGACGACTCCGGTGATCCTCGACATCGACGGGACGCTCGTCGACACCAACTACCAGCACACGCTCGCCTGGCAACGCGCTCTGCGGGAGCACGGCGAGTTGGTTCCGGCCTGGCGGATCCACCGCCACATCGGGATGGGTGGCGACCAGCTCGTCACCGCTGTTGCCGGCGAGGAGGTCGAGCAGCGCGCCGGCGATGCGATCCGCGCCGCGGAGGGCGAGCTTTATTCGGAGCTGATCGGCGAGGTCGAGCTGCTGCCGGAGGCACGGGCGCTTCTCGTCGCACTGCGCGAGCGCGACACGACAACCGTGCTCGCCAGCTCCGCGAAGGCCGACGAGGTCGACGTCTACCTGGGCATGCTCGACGCACGCGAGCTGGTTGACGCCTGGACCACGTCGGCGGATGTCGAGGCGACCAAGCCCGAGCCCGATCTCGTGCGCGCTGCGCTCGACAAGGTGGGGCCAGGCGGTGGAGACGCCGTGCTCGTCGGAGACTCCGTCTGGGATTGCGAGGCGGCGGCGCGAGCCGGAATCCCGACCGTCGGCGTGCTGACCGGAGGATTCTCGCGCGAGGAGCTGCTCAACGCTGGAGCGACCGTCGTCTACGAGTCAGTCGAGGAGCTGTGCCGGCACCTCGACGAGGCGCCGTTCAGCGGGGCGCCGACAACGGCTGCGTAGGCGAGACCTCGTCGTTCGGCTTGAAGCGGTTGGTCAGTGCCACGCCGACGACGATGAACGCCACGCCGAGCCACCAAGGAGCAGCATCGCTGGCGAGCGATATGACGCCGATGATCGAGATCCAGGGCGTGACCTGGGCGATGAAGTTTCCGATCGGCGGTGGTGGGTCGGTCGGCTCGCCACGCTCGATCGCACCGAGCGCCTTGACCCGCACGAGACCCCTTAGCCCCATGCGCCAGAGCCGACGCCCGGATTTCGAACTCGCCTCAGCGAATCAGAACGACTTCGACCCCGACGTCGACGGTCTCCCAAGCCTGATCAGTCGTATGGACGGGAAGACCAAGTCGTCGCGCTAGGGACAGGCAGGCCCTATCAGCAAGCGACAGGCCCGCCGAACGCGTCGATGCCCACATGCTCGCCACAGTCTCAGCATCGTCGCCACTGAAGTCCTCGATAGCTATTCCAAGCGCTTCGACGCTATCTCGCCTACCTGCCATGTCCAATCCAAGAGCGTTAGCGCTGAAGCACCTCGGACCAGTTGACGGCTGAGAGAACAGCCGCGCCCAGCACCCCCTCGACAGCTTCAGCCCCCGGCTCCTCCCAGAGCAGGGCGATCACCGCCGAGGCATCGAGAACCGCCCCAGGCCCGTCAGCTATGCTCGGCAGTCTCGCGCCGCGCCTCGGTACGCCGCTCAGCGATCAGCTCGTCGACCACGTTCGTCCCAGCTGGAGTCGCTTCGCGCAGCTCGCTGCGCAATCGCTCGAGGATCTGCTCGCGCCGCTCGAGCACAAGTCGATCCTCCTCCACATGTGCCATCAGCGTCTCCCCTGGCTGAATCTCCAAAGTCCGCCGCATCTCCGCAGGTATGACCACGCGACCCTGAGGACCAATACGCAATGGGACAGCTCTGGTTAGGCGTGCCATAGCGATCCAAGTGTGGCAGGTACGCCTAGGAGCGGCAACCCAACATCGAGGCCGAGAGCTCAGCCGCGCGGATAGGCTCCAGCCACCAACCCATGGCCATCGATCCGCCAGTTCACCCGCAGCCCACGGTTTTTCCCGCGGCGAAACTCCCTTCGCTCCTTCGCGCCCTGGCCGATCCAGAGGGTAAGGGCGAGATCTCCGCGGATAGCGCCGCCTCGATCAAGCAAATCGAGACGAACCTTGCCCGCTACCGGAACGGGAACTAGCCCGCGAGAGCCGACGCCCGGATTCGAACCGGGGACCCCTTCATTACGAGAGTCTTTAGCGGTGTTTGAGTTCGATCTTGTTAAATAGATTTCGCTCTAGAATGGGGGCAAATCCAGCTACACGCTTGGTCGATTTGGGAACAAGCTAGAGAACAAGGCCTCTAGAGAACAAGCTAGAGAACAAGATTCGACGGCCGACAGGCCATCAACAGTTATGTACTCGGACTAAGCTCATCGATCCTTCCCGCTAGGTATGCGGCCATCCCAACCGCAGCACCTATCGTCGCGAATGCCTCACGAGTGATCTTGAGCTCAGAGGTGTCCGGGTGGCGCAGCACCCCGACGTGTCGGTTGACCTCCCCTAGCCACGCCTCAATGCCCGGGTCCTCTGCAATCTCGTCCGGCTCCGGGATGGTCGGCTTCCCAGCCATACCAACGACGAGTTCGGAAAGGCGGTTCGCGTTGAGCGCGACGTAGCCGTCTAGTACGCCGACTTGCAGACAATCGTTTAGGCCTCGGGCGACCTCAGCCGCAAGGGCTATCGCAGCGGCACGGAGAGCCGTCGTCTCATCAACACCCCACGGGCCGTGAGCCCGAAAGCTGACCGCCGCTACTAGTCGGTCGGATGCATGACGGACCCGCGCACGCAACACGGCAAGAGCATCCTCCGTTGGAGCCCTGCCGGGCAGAGAATCGGCGCGATCAGCAGCCTCCGAATAAGCCGCCTCAAGCGCGACGGCGGAGAAATCTAGATCTGAACTCACATGGAAAGCATGCCAGTCGTGTGGTGACGTGGCAAGCTGTGCTCGATGCCGGTCTGGCGCGATTACGAGCAGGAGATCTACGAGGTGCTTCGCGCCAAGGCGGATGACGACGCGCGCGTTGAGTTCGATGAGAAGCTGCCCGGACACCTAAGCGGCACGACCAGGCAGATAGATGTCTTCGTTGAGGGTCGGTTCGCGGGTGATGTGCTACCCAAACCGTCCACCTTGGCGGTCGATTGCAAGTGTTGGTCGTCAACGGTGAATGTGCCTGATGTTGAGCGCTTCATCGGGCTAGTCGATGACGTGCGTACCGATTACGGGCTGCTCATCACGACCGTAGGCTTTTCGAAGGCGGCCCAGAGGAGGGCCGATAACGCTCGAGGCCTCCAGATTGAGGTGATCACCTTCGAGCAGCTCAAGGACTGGCGCCCTAACGTCGATCTATGCCAAGTTTGCGAGGTCGGGGCGAACTCAATGCCCGGGATGCTGTATCTCGAACGCCTGGCGCCCGACGAACACCCAATTGACGAACGGGTATTTGTTGGTCGATGCGACCGCTGCCAAGCGGTGCATATGCTCTGTTCTTGCGGGACGCTAAACGGCGTCTACGAAGGTGCTGAGGGGGACGATCTTGAGTGCGAGGGTTGCGGCCGGACTTTCACAGTCGATCCGCCTGAACTTGATAGCAGCGCAGTTCCGATCAATGACAGTCCACATCAGCGAGTCCGGGTCACGGCGGCTGATGTTGGCGGGAGGACTAGCTAGGAGCTTCTATGCAGCCGCTTGTCGCAGCGGTGCAAGTGGCCCGTAGTCGTCTAGGAGCGAGCCGCCGTCCGGCGGGATCGACGTAGCCCGGAATAGGAGTGCCCCGTCGATGATCTCGACTAGGGCGACCAAGAGCATGAGCGTTCGGACGGCATTGATTTCAGTGCCGAACTGAACCGGTCGGCCATGAAGGACTAGGTGCCTGTTGAGCGCTTCGTCAGCGATCTGCACCTGATTGAAGTCTCGTCGTTCAAAGATCTCAGCATCCACCACTTCCAGCGCGGGGACGGCGCTGATCGCCTCCAGAGCACCGTCTGTCGAATTCAGAATGTCGTCGATACGCCGTCCGACTCGCTTCCCTTCGAGTACGCCTGAACGATCGGAGGCGATGCCCTCGATCATCGGCAACAACGTCGAGACCGCCGCATGCCAGAGGCCTTCCTCCATGCAGCGAGTTCCTTCGCGTACGACCAACGACCGGCTCTCAATCGAAGGGCTGGCAAGTAGCCCTTCCACAATCCATGGCCAATGCCGCGACTCCGGCCCAACGAGACGCGCAGCCTCTCGCGGGTCGAAAGGCTGGTGGAGCGTCAGATGCTCCATGGCGTGACGATGAAAACTCGGATGGACCGGGAAGTACCAGCCGCTGTGCGCATAGAAATCGCCGATACGGCTGGTGATCGTCATGTAGTCCACGGCCGACAGGAGCTGCTGCCCCTGCTCGCTGGCGACCCATACGCGAGCGCTGCGCATCATCGAATCCATGCGCTCGTTGAACCGGTTCGCGATCCCGTCAATCTGATCCGCGATGTGGGCAATGTCATCGAGAAGCGCCATGCCCTCACGGTAGCCGAGGCACCAGCAATCATGCAGCCATGAGCGCAAGCGAAGATCTTTTGCTGGACCTCGGCGTTCGGCCGAGCGCCGGCATGAACCATTGGGGTGCATCGGTACGAACTCAGCTCAAACGAGTTCGCGAGGCCCGAGACGAACTGTTGTCCGACAGTCGCAGGTCGGCCGATCACAACGCCCGCCAGATCAACGGCGAAGACGTTGGGCCGCTTCCGGAGGCGGAGCATCCGGAAGCGGATCACCGCCTGCACATGGATACGCACTTTCTCGTGATCGCCATGCGCAATGTGTTGAGAGACCACGACGCGATCACTAAGCGCATGGAGAGCTCAGACCGCCTAGTCAAGGTTAAGGCGGAGTTCATGAAGACAGCGCCCAGCGTTACGGACTTCCGAAACTTCTATGAGCACCTAGACGAGTACATCGCCGGCACCGGCAACGCACAGAAGTCTGGCGAGATTGAAGGTCCAGCGTCTCCGCAACTCCACCTAAGTTGGACCCGAGATGTTCTAGGTGTACGTTTCGGCAGCCTCCATTTGGATGTGATCAAAGCTGCCGAGGCCGCAGCGAAGCTAGCCGATGATACCTTCGATATTTGGCATACCGCGATCCGCAAGCAGCAAAGTGAACAGCCATCAGGCGAAGGCGAGAATCTGTCCATAACGATGTCCGTTTCGACGGTTATCAGCGAGTAGCGAGCAACCGTAGGTCGTGATGACGAACCTTCGAGCGCTTCAGCCGCCTCCTCTGCGGCGAGGGGCTCGGGCCGGTGTACCGATCGAGGATCTGCCAGATCTGGTGTACCAACCTCATCTAGCCGTGTCGCCGTGCTATGACGGAGATTGGCCTGGGCTGAACATCGTTGCCTTCACCGCTGTCTATCCGCGGAAGGAACGAGCGCGTCAGGAGCTCAAGAACGCGATTCGCAGAGGCGAGGTAGCCCGGCCGTCGACATGCAGCGGATGCGGCAAGACGTGCGTTCCGCAGGGCCATCACGTCGATTATTTACGCCCGCTAGAGGTTCAATGGCTATGCCAAGGCTGCCACGCGAGCAAGCATCCTCATATGTCTCCTCGTGTGCAGCCGATGCCGTCTAGGGGCGCTCGCCATCGACTTGCCAGATGGCTAGCTCGATGGCGGCGCCCCGTGACTATTGATCGGTAGCTATCGCCCTGAGGGATTGGTGAGGGCCTCTATCCCGCTGTCGCAGACGTGCTCTGCGAGTTGTCTGATGGTGGGTTGGGGTGCTGGTGGTGGTGGGTCGGCCGGTGGGGTTAGCTGTCGGTCGACGGGCATGGCGTTGGGGAGTTCGTTGGGGTTGATGCGTGGTGGATGGACGTTGATGATGCCTGCCATTGCGTCGGGCGCTTTGATCGAGAGGACGGCTTGGCCGGTTCGGAGGTTCTTGAAGGTGTTGGGGTGGAGCTTGAACTTCTCGACGAGTCTCCTGCTGCCGGTGGTGGAGGAGGCGTTGCCGGTGATCAATCCGACGAGTGGGAGGGTCTCGACGTAGGTTTTCTCCCACTCGGAGTAGGTGCCGATCGTGCCGGCGAGTAGCTCTGCTGAGTCTGGAACCTCCTGGCGGTGGATGAGCTTGACGTTGGTGTTGGCGATCACTTGGTCGGCGAAGGTCAGGTCGACCTTCGCGAGGTCGGCGAGCTCTTGTGTTGAGAGCAGGACGCCGATGCCGGCCTCGCGCGCACGCGCGAGGAGGCCGAGCAGTTGGTCGCCGTCGAGTGCTGAGAACTCGTCGATCGCGACGAGCGCCTGTGTGTCGCCGAGGGCGAGCAGCTCGCTGGCTACGGTCTTGAGGTCTTGGATCACAAGACCGGCGACTTGGGCGGCGAGCTCGGGGTAGCGCAGCGAGTCGAGCGAGAACAGGCAGACATCGCCGAGCTGGATCGAGTCGAGGATGTCGATCGTCGACATGCTGTCGGGACCGTTGGTCAGCCGGTCGCCGGCGGTGGACTCGGTGAGCAGCGCGAGCCGCGTCCCGAGGCCCGCGATGGCGGAGCGTTGGTCGCGCGAGTCGGCGAGCTGGGCGAGGTAGCCGGCGATCCGGTCGGCGAGATCCTTGGGAACCTCGCGTAGCTCGGCGTTGAGCGCGGCCGGGTCCATCAGCTCAACGATCCGCTCGAGCGACGGCTCGATCTCACGCGCCTCGAGGACGGTGAAGATGGTTTGTAGGTAGCGCTCGGCGGCGCGTTTGTAGTGGGGCTCGGTCCAAGCCTCCATCCCGATGAGCTTGTCTTTGAGCTCTGAGACGTCGCCGCGGGCGAGCGGGTTCCAGTGTGTGTCGCCTGACAGCGACCAGTGGACGAAGCCGCGTCCCGCAAGGTGGGCGACATCCGCGATTCGGCGACGGAACGTCGGCGATCCCTTGAGGTCGATCACGACCACAGGGATCGCGAGGTCAGTGGCGCCTTGGATGATCGTGGCGAGGGTCGTGGTCTTGCCTGACCCGGTTGCGCCGAGTAGCAGCGCGTGGGCTTGGAGCTCGTCGAGATAGACGCCGGTCGGGTTGCCCTGGTTGTCGATCCCGAGGGGTATCCCCTCGCGGCCGGCAGCGACCGGCAACTCGGCCGGTGGATTGTCTTCAGCCGGCGCCACCACCTGGCCGTCTGGGACGGTCTCAGGTTGGTCGAGCGCGGCTTTGATCTTTCGCTTGTGGAAGTAGAGACAGACGCCGGCGATCGCCGGCCCAATCGGACTGCAGATGATTGCCACTGGCCAGATCGCCAGCCAGATCGGAGTTGGACATAGGTCTCTCATGAGTTGCCTCCCGTCGCCGCCATTACGGGCGGCGTAAGTTGGTCGTCCTCGACGTCGAGGACGACAATGAGTTGGCCGGCATGGGCGCGCTCGATCGCGCCGTTCAGGGCACGCCGCACCGCTGGGGTGGTGGCGTGGTAGCGGACGGCGGTTAGGTGTCGCGCGCGGACGTAGCCGGCGAGGATGTGGTCGAGACGGCGGGCGCGCTTGGCTGTCCGCTCGAGCTCGACCGCGACCAGACCCTCGACGGTGTCGAGGATCAGGTCGGGAAAGTGCTGTCGGCCGCCGCCAAGAGTGATGGCGTATCGCGGCCGGTTGGAATGGGTGTCGATCGTGCGGATCTCGCGCTCGGTGACGACCTGGTGGCCGGCGAGCTCGTAGGTCGCGCAGAGACCGGCGAGGTCGAGATCGTGGCGGTAGCAGCGCACGTCGACGCGGGCGGGCGGCAGGTCGAGATCGACCGCCGCGAGCCCGTGTCGGGTCGTGACGTAGACGCCCGGCCCGTGGAAGGGCTGCTCGTGAACGAGAAGCCCCGCCGCGATGCAGACCCGCAGTCGCCGATAGGCGCGGCTGCGATCCATCCCGAACCGGCGGTTGATCTGGTCGGCAGCGGCGAAGCGCTGCCGGCCGATCCACCGCACGACCGCAAGGTCACGCTCGGTCAGTCTCGAATGCGTGAAGTCGAAGGCGCGTGGTGTCGCTCTCATACTCCACCCCCACCCCTGGTCCTGATTGCCCTGTTGATTGCCACTGGCCTGGAAATCCCCTGGATTCCCCTGTTGCTGGATTGGACTCTCTGGCCTGACTTGCTGCGCACCCCGGTCACACACGTTGTGGGGGCGGGGTGCGCAGCGACAAGGGCCGGCCTAGAGCCAAACCAGCAGCCCTGGGTGTCCACTCGGAATGGACAGGCCAGTGGCCACCGGACATGGCTGAAGCAGACCCTTGCGGTGGGGTGGCGATGAGAGCGACCCACGCGCGGCGGCGATCTCATCGCAGCCCCCGATCTCGCTGGGTGTTGACCCACTCGGCGAGATCGCCGCGCAGGAACCGAACGTGACGACCGATCCGCAAATGCGGGATTCGGTGCTCACGTGCAGCGTCGTAGACCCATGACGGCCTGACCGACAACAGCCGGGCAGCGGCCTCTGCATTCAGTAGCGGCTCGGCAAGTGAGTCGCCTGTATGTGAATCGAGCGGACGATCTAGTCGTCGCGCTCCTCCTGTGTCTCTTGGCTCGGCGGCCATAGAAGCTCTCCTGACTGACCGACCACGACCAGCGGCCCTGTGAGGGCGCTCGGGTCGGGACGGTCGAAATTGTGAATTCCAGAACTCGTGGCGACGTCGCTGCTCTCGAGCTCGGCGATCTCGTACAGGTGCATCCGAGTCTCGGCCCGGTCGAACCATGTGCGCACCAGGCTGGACGCGGCGGCGAGCACCGCGCCGGCAAGGGCGAGGCTTCGCTCTTGCTCAGACTTGCCGGATGCGGACACCTCGATGGTGCCCTCGCCGTCAGCGGCGATCCGGTCGGCGAAGTCCGGCCAGATCGCCAGCAAGCACGCATTTGGGGGGTCGAACTCGCGGAACTCGTCGAGCACCCCGAACGCCGTCAACGCAGAAGTCGCGTCGACGAACATCGGCACCTCCCCATCCTCGTCGTAGAGGAGCCGCAGGACATGGGTGTCCTCCACGGCGTCCTCCATGTGGGCGAGGACGTATTGCAACGTCGCTTCGTCTTCCTCGCGGGTACCCAGTCCAAGGGCGGACGCGGCCGCAAGCCAGCGCTCGGCCGATAGCCGATTGTCGCTGCGCTCCAGCTTCGACAGATGGGCCTGCGAGAACCCCAGGGCATCCGCAAGCGGGCCCTGGTCCAACCCGCACGCAAGCCGAAGCGCCCGCACGAGCGGCCCTGCCATCACGGTCCTCTCGACTGTATAACTACGAGGCATATGCATTATGGTTATATGAATGCATCGATGCCCCAGCTTTGTCAAGCGAGAACCGTCAAGCGATTGTTTGCGCGGACGGTTTAGTTGCCGGCGCGTTGCCGGTCGATCCAGGCTTCGAGATCGGTGCGCAGGAACCGGACGTGGCGGCCGATCCGCAGGTGCGGGATGCGGTGCTCACGTGCGGCGTCGTAGACCCATGACGGCCTGACCGACAGCAGCTTCGCGGCGGCGGCCGCGTCGAGCAGCGGCTCGGCCAGCGACCCGGCGGGTTGCAGCTCCGAGGTCATGGCGCCACCTCTCCGGTCGGTGCGATCTGGAGTTTCTGAGCTTGGCCGGAGCCGATCGCGAAGCACATCCCCGGCCGAAGACGCCGGACGTCGTTGGGATCGACACGGAGTTGGTGTTGCTCGCGCGCGGAGCCGAGCTCGAGCGCGCGGCCCTGGTCATGCTGGATGCTCGATTCGATCGCCATCCGTGTGCCGGCGGCCGAGACGATCTGCTCGGGTTCGGGCACGGCATGGAGCAGGATGGTGTGGGCGGCGTTGACGATCCGCGCCGCCGCTTCGGGGCCGCCCATCCCCTCATACGCCTGGGGCGCGAGGACGAACGACGCTCCGTAGGAGCGGACGGTCTCGATCACACGTGCGACGTCCTCGCCGGTCGCGATCGCCGAGAACTCGTCGACGACCATCAGCACCCGTTGCGCTTCGGCCTTGCGGGCCGCGACGTACTGCTTGAAGTCCTCGAGCAGGAACCGGGCGAGCTTGGTGGTCTCCTCTCCGTAGAGGAGCTCGTTGAGCAGCAGGTAGCCGGCCGGGGCGTCCTCGAACGCCCACGAGCCGTCGAGCTGGCCGTCGATGGCGTCGAAGAACGCCTGATAGCGGGCACGGCATGAGAGGACGTGCTCGTCCTTGAAGGCGAGCACCCGACCGGCGGTCGGGGTGCCGGCCCACAGACCAGCAAGCGTCTGGCGGTCCAACCGCTCCAACAGCTCGGACGATGACTTCGGCGGCCCAGCCGGGACGGTGCAGGCGAGCCGGATCAGGTTGGTGGAGATGTCCCGGTAGTAGGCGGCGGGCCCTTCGTCGGCCCAGTCGATCAACTCGACCAACCGACTCGCGATCTCACGACCCGATCCGCGCCACCCGTCATACGCCTCCCCAGGGAACGACTTGGGTGTGCGGCCGGTGGCGCGCATGAGATCGCCGAAGCGGCGCAGCGTGGACGGGTCGCCCTTGGCGTCGAGGACGAACACCTGCCAGTCCGAGCAGGCGGCAACGCCGCCTGCGAGCGCGAGCAGCGTCTCGGTCTTCCCCGACCCCGGCGCACCGACGACGAGCACCGTCTTGGCGAGCCGGTCCAGCGGCATCACCGCCCGGCCACGCCGCACGTCAAGCAGCCGCTCGCCTTCGACGTGGCGGCCGAGCGTGAACCCAACCGGGACGCCGACGCAGTCGTGGATGCCGACCGCCCTGCGGGCACGCCGTTCACGGCGTGCCCGGCGGCAGGCTTGGCGGCGTTCGGCTCGGTCGCGCAGCTCCTCGACGTGCGGAGAGCGGACCAGCTCGAACACGAGCCCGAAGACCGGCGCCAGGACGAGCGCTTGAAGCCACCAGCCGCGCATGTGCGGCCAACCAGCCGCCAGCATCCGGCCAAGGCCATCGCCAGATGCCTGTTCGGCGGCTTCGACGCCATGCGCCACGGCGGCCAGGATCGGGGACGCCAGCAGCGCACCAGCCGCCATCCCGGCCACCGCCGCGGCACCCAGCCAGCCGCGCCGGCGGCGCAACAGCCGACCGATCACAGCCCCAACAGCCATCGCCGGGACACTCACCAAACACCCGACTAGAAACAGTCCCGCGAATGCCAGGACGTTGTTCGGCTCGTCGCGGTTGTGCGGATTCATCCCGCCGCTCCCTCAGGCAGCGAGCGCACCTGCACACGGCCCTGACCGACCTCGGCGGCGAGATCCTCGAGCAGCGGCCGCGTCCCAGCGGTTGCGAAGTAGACGGCACCTGCATAGCGAGCGACGAGCTCGCACATGATCCCGCGCGCTCTCAACCGTGCCTTGCGGGTCAGCTCGACCTCGATTGCGACCTCGCTGTCGCCGACGACCAACAGCCCATCCGGTCGATGCGCACCGCGAGCCGCCAGGGTGATGTCGCGCTCGCTGACCCAACCAACGTCCCGGCCGTTCGCCTGCAGATGCAGGCGAACGTCGGTGACTGCCTCGACGTGGGCGAGCACACCGGGGGTCGGCCCCCACCCCGGGTAACGCAGGCCGACAGCTTGGACGCCGGCGCGGGTCGCCCACAGAAAGACAGGACGATCGACAAGCACGGTGCGGCTGTCGATCCAGCCGGCTGCCCGCCAGCGGTCGCGCAGCCACCGCGCCGCATGAATCGAACGGCCCATCATCGCCGCCAGTTGAGGCAGCGTGATCGCGTACTGCTCCGCGACTGTCCTAAGCAGACGCAGATCACGTTCGGTCGCCCTCGGCGTCCCAGCGTCGGCTCTCGTTCGCCTCGGTACTCGCGTTGATCTTGCCGGCCTGCTTGCCACATCGGTCTCCTTGTTCGCTTGACGAACAGACCGACACAACTCACGGCTAGCTACCTAACTACCGTCAATTTAGAGCTACATCACCTATTTCTACACACCTGCTCAAGAACCAACATGACCCATCTATAACCGCCACCACTAACCCTCTTTTCCATCTCTTAGCGCCGCTCACCACAGGTCATCACGACTCAACAACAACCAACAACACTTATCGCCCCCAATCTTCCATCCACACCTCATCACCCCGAACCCCCTACCCCCTCCTCTCCTTCCTCTTCCATATCTCCATCTCCCCTTTCTTCTCACTGGATTTCCTGACCACCCACACGCAGCGCAGCGGAGGGCGGGTGGTCAGGAAATCCAATGGAGCCAAGGAGAAGGGCGGAGCGGCCCCTATTCCACGTGGGAAGCGAGGTGGCCGAGGAGGTTCGGGGGCGCTGGATTGCGATTCAGCTTGTGGGGCGATGAAGGGGTTTCGACAACCCAATCGACAGGCGCTCAGTGGTTGCGGTGCTCGAGAATCCAACGTTCGATGTCGGCCCTTACGAAGCGCAAATGGCGGCCGACCTTGACGTAAGGCAGCAGGCCCTCGCGGGTGGCTGCGTAGACCCACGCCCGCTTGACCGATAGCAACCGCGCCACCTTCTCCACCGTCCACAACGGCTCATCGAGCCTGAGGTCGGACTCACTAACCGCATGTCGGTGTCCGTTGCCAACCACGGCTCCCCCTGATGTGCGATCCATCGTCGCCAGCCCTCCCCACACGACCGATCTCCGAAAGGACCAGCCTCCGACAGCCGTGCATCGGGTCCGCACGAGCGTAACCGCGAAACCTCGAATGTGATGCAGGATCGCTCCCAAAAAGAACAGCTCAGGTAAGCGGGACAAGAACGACAACGGCTTGCTGGGTGTCTCCGAGTGAAGCCCAGAGCCAAACGGCGGTCAAGGTCTAGGCAAGTTGTCTGCGATTTACGCGTTCACCATGCTGAGAGCGTCGAATCGCTGTCGTGATCGCCGCAGGCGATCTGCTTGAACCTTCTTCCGCTCGCGCCAGGTTCCCTCCATCGCGAGTTTCTCTGCTAGATCTTCCGCTCCGTCGACTGCGAGAATCAGCAGGTATATCTGCCAACCGAGTTCGTCAAAGCGTTCGTCGGGGGTTAGGTATCGCTCCTCCGAGCGACGTGCTCTGGCATATCGTTCGTCGCCCGCAAATCGGTACGGCATCGCATCATCAACGAGCGAGACGAGGCGATCTGCAGTCTCAAGGCCGCGGTTGAACGCCTGCACCTCATCCATCTCATAAGGCAGGGGCTCTGGGAGGTCGAGCCGACGGAGTTCTGCGGCTCGGTGTCGCAGACCCTGCGCTAGTCCAGCTAGTGCGGCGATCGTCGCGTCCTCCGCACCCCACTCCCAGCCGTACACGCCAGCCTCGGGGGCAGGTACTGATGGGGCCAGGACCGTCAACGCTTTCAGCATGGCGTCGACTTGCTGCTCAGGGGTCATTCCGAGATGGGTGATTGCCCCGTGGATGGCAGCGAGTGGCGCGACCATAGCGTCGGTTGAAGCTGACCCGTCTGAAATGAGCGCTAGGGGCCCCGTCGTGTAGATGCCGCCCTTGCGGAATTGCGACGCGATTTGATCGGGGACGGCGTAGCGCGTGAGTTCCGCCATCTCTGTCCGTTGACGCTCACCATTGTCGAGGTCTTCAGCCAGCCATGACACGCGATCGGCGATGATCCACTTGTACTCGTCGTCGAGTGTGCCAGCCGACCAACGAGATTTCGCCTCCTCCCAGCAAGGCTTCAGTAGAGACGAATAGTCCTCAGGCACCCGCGTGAGTAGTTGAAGAAGACCGGCGTTGTATAGGTCACCGCCGATCCCGATCTTGAAGGCGTTGTCCTCGGCGCGTTGCGGGATCTCGTCGGCGGTAAACGCTTCGGTGACCGGGCGGCGGGAGGTTCGTCCGCCAGTTCGTCGTGTTCCTAGTGCACGGGCGAGCGCGACCTCGATCGCGTCAGCAAAGTCTTCGCCGACATGAAGTGGGGCATCAACCACGAACCGCCCCGGTCCCGAGGGCGAATAGTCGCCCGGCTTGACGTTGTAACGAAGCTCGTCGAGCGACCGGGTGATCTTAGGGTCGTGGCTCCTGAGAGCGCCGAGCACTTTGACGATGTGACGGTGCTCTGAGCGAGACAAGGCTTGAGCGGGAGTCTCGTCCTCGCGCACAATGATCGGCAGGATGATCGTGCCCTCCGATTTGCCAGGCGAGGGTCTCACAGCGCGACCGACCGCCTGAATAATCGAAGCGTGTCCTCTGTTGGTATCAACGAAGACCACGCCGTCGATTCCAGGGACGTCGACTCCCTCGGAGAGCATCCGGACGTTGGACAGGAGCCGATACTCATCTTCGTCGTCGGTGGACTTGAAGTACGCGAGACGCTGTCGGCGCAGCACTGGCCGCATGCCATTCCCGTCTACATGCTTCACCCACAGCGACCCGGCGGGACGCTCCTCCTCAGCAAGGAGATCAGTTGCAATAGGAAAGTGATCGACGAAGCGTTTCGAGGCCGGAATGGTTCGATGGAATGCCACGATGCGCTTGCAGCCGTATGTATGCATCGCGCGGGCACACGCGATCTGAACAGCAAGGTTGACCGCCTCGAGGTTGCGATCACCATCGGCCGTGACAATCCGGCGGTCGTCAATCAGTTGCTGCACATCGCTATCGCGTACGGTAATAACGGCGACGCGATACGGGGTTAGAAGCCCACGATCTACCGCCTCGCCAAACGAAATGTGATGCACGACAGGACCGAAGCGTTCAGTGTCGTCCATCGACGCCAACGCGACGCTCATGGTCGATGCCTTCACCTTGTCGTCAACACCAAAGATTGTCGGAGTGGCAGTGAAGAAGAGGCGCCGTTGCGCGCGAATAGCCTCCTCCCGTAAAACCGTCTTGTGCGAAGCACCCTCCAATCCAGCGCAACGGTGAGCCTCGTCGGCTACGGCGAGGTCGAACTCAGCGTCCGGAACGAGGTTCATTGCGTCGGCGATCAGGGGCGACGAGTGGTACGTGCAAACGACCAAAATGTCCGGGCGGGACAGAGCTTCGGCTATACGTGCGGGATCAGTCGTGCGACGAGTGGCGAGCTCGTCACCGCGCGACAAATCCTCGGCCTCGCTGTCCTGTGTCTCCCCGCAAACCAAGAGTAAGGAACGAGCGCTCTCAGCATTCGCCGACCACTCTCGAGCAGTCTGGTGCAACAGATCGAGGGTTGGGACCAAGACCAAGACCCTTCGTGCGGCAAGCCGATCTGCCGCCAGAATCGCTACGAGCGTCTTGCCGGTCCCGCACGCCATGATTATTTGGCCTCGACGCTCCTCACCTTCCCCCCAGGCCTGAATCGCCTCCAACGCCTCTACTTGATGCGCGCGCGGCCGAGCGGGAGCGACGGCCGCAGGACCGAGCTCGGCTGCGTTTTTCGGCCACCGCACAGGCGAATCGCGAAGATCCGACAGCATGCACTTAGCGACGGGCTTCTCTTGGCCCTCCATGACGTTATGGGCCGCGGGGCTAAGAAGATCTGTCGATGCGATGAGCAGCCGATCGGCAATCTGTGGCCGGCTTGACTCGCTAAGCCACTTGTCAACATCAGTCTTGGTGACACGACCCGCCGGGCCGTAGTTCTTTGCTTGGATTGCGGTGAGACGATCGTCGAAGTCCTCAGCGATCAAGTCGA
>CAMLNW010000002.1 GCA_946481495.1 uncultured Actinomycetes bacterium | reverse complement strand
GTCCTTGACGGCGTCGATGGTGCCGGCCACGAGGGCCGCCGGCACGGCCACGGTGATGGCGGCGATTCGCAGGGCGCGCCGCGCCGGCACGCCGGCCGCAAGCAGCGCCACGGCTACGGCGGTGGCCACGCGATCGACGCGGCGAATCAAGACGTTGGACATCGGTGAGCTCGGTCCTCTCTTTTCGCGCCTGCGGGGTTAGCTGACGGACTCGCGCTAAGAGAGCTGCGCTACACCGGACTTCCGGCGATTCGCCCCAGGGCCCAGGGACCCAAGTGGTTCCCCCGCTCCCCCACCGATGACGGCGGGAGATTCGGCTATGTGCTCTGAACTGCTTCGACACCGTACGGCATCGACCTGTCAGATGACTCAGAGCACCGTAAGGCCTGGAAAGTTGCGCAGTGTGACGGAGCGCACACTTAGGTCTGCTATCCCCAAAGGCATGAACTTGCCATCGGTCGTGTCGCCGCAGGAGTGGGATGCCGCTCGTCAGGAGCTGCTCGTCAAGGAGAAGGAGCTGACTCGCCGCCGCGACGCGCTGGCCGCCGAGCGCCGGCGGATGCCGCGGATGGCCGTCGAGAAGCAGTATCGCTTCGAGGGCCCCGACGGCCCGGCCAGCCTGCTCGACCTGTTCGACGGCCGCCGCCAGCTGATCGTCTACCGCTTCTTCTACGAGCCCGGCGTATCGGGCTGGCCGGAGCGCGGCTGCGGCGGCTGCTCGTTCCTCGCCGACCAGGTTGCCCACCTCGCCCATCTCAACGCGCGCGACACGACGCTCGCGTTCGTCTCGCGCGCGCCGCAGCCGGACATTGAGCGCTGGAAGGCGCGGATGGGCTGGGAGATTCCCTGGTACACGCTGACCGACGACTTCGACGCCGACTTCGGCGTCGCCGAGTGGCACGGCACCAACGCCTTCCTCCGCGACGGCGACGAGATCTTCCGGACCTACTTCGTCGACAGCCGCGGCGACGAGGCGATGGGCAGCACCTGGAGCTACCTCGACATCACCGCGCTCGGGCGCCAGGAGGAGTGGGAGGACTCACCGGAGGGCTACCCCCAGACCCCGCCCTACCAATGGTGGAACCTCCACGATGAGTACGGCGGGAGCTCGGCGCGCGGCTAGGCCTTCAACTTGCGCCCGCTGGTGAACAGCCATTGCGCCCAGAGGTAGCAGGGGATCGCGAGCGCGGCGGTGACGCCGAGTGAGAGCCAGATCGACACGTCGGCGGTGCCGAGGAAGCCGTAGCGGATCGACTGCAGCATGTAGAAGATCGGGTTGAAGTGGGACAGCTGCTCCCACGGGGAGCCGAGCATGTCGACCGAGTAGAAGACGCCGCCGACGAAGGTCAGCGGCAGGATCACGATGTTCTGGATGAACGTCGTGTGGTCCCAGCTCTCGGCGTAGATGCCGACGACCGTGCCGAGCGACGCGAAGCCGAGCAACGCCAGCGCGACGGCGAGCAGGAGGATCAGCGGCTGCTCGACCGGGACGCCGGTGATCGGGAGCGCGAGCGCGAGCAGCGCGACGGCGATCGCGAAACCGCGGAAGATCCCGCCGACTACGTAGCCGGCGGTCATCTGCCAGCCGTGCATCGGCGCCGACAGCACGTCGTTGATGAAGCGGTCGGAGCGGCCCTGGTAGATCGTCGACGCGTTGTTCGCGTAGGCGGCCTGGACCATCGCCATCGCGATCAGCCCGGGGACGATGAAGATCTCGTAGTCGAAGCCGTCGACCTGCTTGATCCGGCCGCCGAGTGACAACCCGAAGACGAGGATGAACAGGAACGACGAAACGACCGACGCGAGGATCGTCTGCGTCCACAGCTTCGAGACGCGCAGCACCTCGCGCCGCGCCAGCCAGCCCATGCCGCGGTTGCCGTTCACGCGCCCGCTCCCATCGCCTTGACGTAGACGTCGGCGAGCGTGTCGGCGCCGTAGTGCTCGCGCAGGCCGTCGGCGCTGTCGCGCGCGATCAGGTGGCCGCCGCGGATCAGCGCGATCTCCTCGCAGAGCTCCTCGGCCTCCTCGAGGTAGTGCGTCGTCAGCAGGATCGTCGTGCCCTCCGAGTGCAGTTGGCGGATGTAGCGCCAGAGCTCGAGGCGAAGCTCGAAGTCGACGCCGGCGGTCGGCTCGTCGAGGATCACCAGCCGCGGGCGGTGCATCAGCGCGCGGGCGAGCAGCAGCCGGCGGCGCTGGCCGCCAGACAGCTTCGGCGTGCGCACGCCGCGCTTCGCGCCGAGGTCGAACGCCTCGATCATCTCGTCGGCGCGCGCCTCGGCGTCGTCGCCGGTCATGCCGAAGTAGCCGCCGTGGTAGAGCAGGGTCTCCTTGACCGACAGGAAGCGGTCGAGGTTGATGTCCTGCTCGGCGAGTCCGATCCAGCTGCGCGCCCGCAGCGACTTCGCCGGCTCGCCGAAGATCAGCACCTCGCCCTCGGTTACCCGGATCAGGTTGCAGACCGCGCTGATCAGCGTCGTCTTGCCGGCGCCGTTGGGCCCGAGCAGGCCGAAGAACGCGCCGTCGGGCACCTCGACATCGAAGCCCTCGACGGCGAGCGTGCCGTCGTCGTAGCGCTTGGTCAGGCCGCGTACCTGGAGCGCGGGCGGGGCGGGGGTACTCACTTACGAAAGGTTACTGGCCGCTCAGCGCCCGGCCGTACTGGCGCTCGTAGTACTCGCGGTAGTCACCGGAGCGGATCGGCTCCCACCACTCGCCGTTGTCGCGGTACCAGGCGACGGTGCGGTCGAGGCCTTCGGCGAAGTGGACCTGAGCCTCCCAGCCGAGCGCGCGCACCTTCTCGGAGGCGAGCGAGTAGCGGCGGTCGTGGCCGGGGCGGTCGGTGACGTACTCCATCAGCGACTCGTCCTTGCCGGTGAGGGCGATGATCCGCTTGACGACGTCGATGTTCTCGCACTCGTCAGGGCCGCCGACGTTGTAGGCCTCGCCCGCGGCGCCCTTCTCCAGCACGAGGTGGATGGCGCGGGCGAAGTCCTCGACGTAGAGCCAGTTGCGCACCTGGCGGCCGTCGCCGTAGACCGGCAGCGAGTCGCCGTGCAGCGCGTTGAGCGTCATCAGCGGGATCAGCTTCTCGGGGTACTGGCGCGGGCCGTAGTTGTTCGAGCCGCGGCAGATCACCGCCTCGATCCCGTGGGTGTGGACGTGGGCGGTGACGAGCAGGTCGCCGGCGGCTTTGGTCGCGCTGTAGGGCGACGAGGGGTTGAGCGGCGAGCTCTCGGTGAACGAGCCGGAGTCGATCGAGCCGTAGACCTCGTCGGTCGAGACCTGGAGGTAGCGGCCGACGCCGAGCTCGCGGGCGGCGTCGAGCAACACGCTCGTCCCAATCACGTGGGTGGTGACGAACGGGTCCTGGCCGGCGATCGAGCGGTCGACGTGCGACTCGGCGGCGAAGTTGACGACCGCGTCCGCGCCCTCCATCGCCTCGCGGACCTTCGCACGGTCCTCGATTCCGCCGTGGACGAAGCGGTGGTCGACGGCCTCGAGGTTCTCGCGCCGGCCGGCGTAGGTCAGCTTGTCGAGGATCGTCAGCTCGTGGCCGGCGGCTGTGGCGATCCGGGCGTAGGTCGAGCCGATGAACCCGGCGGCGCCGGTGACGAGCAGCTTCATGGCCGGCGACCTTACCGAGACTTCTGCTCGGCTAAGTACGAGCGCAGGCCGTCGCGCCAGTCCGGTAGGCGGATTGGCCGCGGCCACTCGCTGTCGAGCACCGAGTAGGTGGGGCGCGGCGCGGGGCGCGGGAACTCGGCCGTCGTGACCGGGGTCACCTCGCAGTCGACGCCCGCGCGGGCGAAGATCTCGCGCGCGAACTCGTACCACGAGCAGTGCCCGTCGCCGGTCATGTGGTGGACGCCGTAGTCCTCGGTCGTGGCGAGCCGCAGCAGCCCGTCGGCGAGGTGGGCGATGTAGGTCGGCGATCCGAACTGGTCGTGGACGACGCGGACCTCACCGCGCGCCGCCAGCCCGAGCATCGTGCCGACGAAGTTCCGCCCGCCGGTCCCGAACAGCCACGACGTGCGGACGACGAAGCTGCGCGGGTTCGCCGCCGCAGCCTCGATCTCACCGACCAGCTTCGTCCGCCCGTAGGCCGACAGCGGGTTGGTCTGGTCGGACTCGACGTACGGCCGCTCGGCCGTCCCGTCGAAGACGTAGTCGGTCGACGGCAGGACGACCGCTGCCCCGACGCTCGCCGCTGCCGCCGCCACGTTGCGCGCCGCGTCCGCGTTCAGCTTCAGCGCCTCCTGCTCCGCCGACTCCGCCCCGTCGACGTCCGTCCACGCCGCGCAGTTGACCGCCACGTCCGGCCGCAGCTCGCCGAACATCCGCTCCACCGCGCCCGCGTCCGTCACGTCCAACGCGGCCCGGTCGAGCGCGATCGCCTCGTGGCCCGAAAGCTCCGCCACCCGCCGCACGTCCTGCCCGAGCATCCCGGCCGCCCCTGTGATCAGCACCTTCACGGTGCGAGGGATATCAGTTGCGCGCGAAAGCGCGGCTGAGCTCGGCGAAGCGCTGGGCGCGGGGATCGTCGGAGCCAATGATCTGGTGGAGCCATTCCGCGACCTCATTGTGGTCGGCATCGAGCGCTCCGACCAAGATCTGCTCGATGTCGAGCCAGTCTTTGCGCCGGTTAAAGATCACCTTGCAGGTGAGCAGATGCTCGGGAGCCAGAATCGGGATCGACCTTCCGCCGAGCTCCGCGCGCCGCACCGCCTGTTGCATCGCCGCGTGGAGCTCGTGGTACGCATAGAAGAGATCGACTGGGTTGTCTCCCCAGGCGAGTCGGCACTGCCCGTCTCGCTCCACCTGGTTGGTCGGCACGTCTCCCGTGACTCCGAGTGGGCTCAGCGCGGCGAGCACCTCCTCGTGCTGCTGTGGATCGAGGAAGATGTTGATGTCTACGTCGATCGTCGCTCGCGGCTCGGCGTAGGAAGCAAGTGCGAGAGCGCCGCCGAAAGCATGGCCGATCCGTGCCTGGGTGAGGCTGACGTGGATGGCCGCGACCTTCTCGGTGAGCGTGAGATCGGTCATGCGGCCTTGCCAAGCCGGGGGAAGCTCAAGCGTTCACCGATCCTGTGGTTGCTCGGAAACTGGTCGGCGAGGTGGAGGAGGTCGTCGAGAACGGCGCCACGCTCGGCAGGGGTCCGGGTTAGCCAGGCGGCACTGGCACGCGCATTGTCGAGCTCTTCGAGTTGAGGTACACCGGCCTCCGCGCGAGCCTCCTGCCAGGTCTTGCGAGCTGCGCCGAGCCGTGCCGGCGGCCCCTCCTGCAGCGCGTCGATCAGCAATGCACGCAGGATGGGATGGGGCTCGTGTCCGTCGGCCAGCTCGCGCAACAGATCTCCGGCCGCGCGATCGGCCGTGGCGAGATCCACGGGTGCCCCGGCTCGGTGTGCTGCGTCTCGAACAGCCTTCTTGTCGAGCGGCTTGGCGGCACGTGCCTGGGCGTGCTGGATCACTTCGTCCGACAACGTCCGGAACGAGGCGAGGGTGCGGCTGCGCGGTCCCTTTGGGGTCGAGACCGACTCCCTGATCTCCCAAGTGCCGTTCTTGCGTGCGGTTACGTAAGCCATAGTGGGCAGTTTACCCACTTTGTGGATCGTGAAGGACAGGACGCATATATGCAGGTTAGCTCGCCGGGTGTCTAAGGTGGGCCGGGTGCGTCGAGGGCTGATTGTTGGGGCCGTGGTGGCCTGTCTTGGGCTGCCGGGAGCGGCGGGTGCGCAGACGGCGGAGCCGTTGGCGGCGCAGTTGGAGCCGCCGTTGCCGTCGCCGGTGGTGGCGGGTGATTGGCCGGACCCGGACGTGTCGCTGATCGACGGGAGCTACTACGCGGTGGCGACGAGTGGGGGGTGGTCGCCGACGTTCCGGATCCTGCGGTCGACCGATCTGCGCTCGTGGTCGATCGGCGGGTCGGTGTTCAGGCGAGCGCCGGCCTGGGCGAAGGGCTCGTTCTGGGCGCCGGAGCTGGCGGAGCTGCCAAGCGGTGGCTACGCGCTCTTCTACAGCGCGCTGCCGAAGCGGGCGTGGCGGACACGGGTCGACGGGACGACCGCGCTGGACCGAGGTCGCGTCGCGCGACCCTGGTACTGCCTTGGCGTGGCGACGGCGCCGTCGCCACTGGGGCCATGGCGCGACCTCGGCCGGCCGCTGCGCTGCACTCCGCGCGGGACGATCGACCCGACGCCGGTGGTCGACGGCGACGCGCTCTACCTCGTCTACAAGGAGGACGGCAACGCCTTCGGCAAGTCGACGCCGATCCTGCTGCAACAGCTGCGCGCCGACGGGCGGCGACTGCTCGGGGCGCCGCGCGAGCTGCTGCGCAACCGGCGGGGGAGCTGGGAGGGCAAGGTGATCGAGGCGCCGTCGCTCGTCCAGCGCGACGGCGGCTGGACGATGCTCTACTCGGGCGCGCTCTGCTGCTCGAAGGACTGCGCCTATGCGGTCGGCGCCGCCCGCGCTCCGACGCTCGCCGGACCGTGGCGCCACTATCCCGGCAATCCGATCCTGCGCTCCGGCAACGGCTGGCGCTGCCCCGGCCACGTCTCGATCGTCGGCGACCACGTCGCCTTCCACGCTTACCGGTCCGGGACCGGGATCCTCGCCGGCAGGCAGCTGCACATCGTGCCGATGACCTGGCGCGCCGACGGCTGGCCGGCGATCGGCGACGGCCGGCCGCTGCCGCCGGCCGCCGGCGCGCTGACGGCCGCGTTCGACGACACGTTCGCCGGCCCGGGTCTGGCCCCTGAATGGGAGTGGCCGATCGCGCACCCACCCGGGATACGGGTCGGTGGCGGGCTGACGCTGCGTGCGCCGGTGCGCTCCACCGATGTGGCGTCGCGCGTGCTCGCTCGGCGCTATGACGCCGGTCTCATCACCCGCCGCCTCGCGGGAGATCGCTTCACGGCGACCGTCGTCGTCGACCGAGCGACGGTCACGGGCCGCGAGCGGGCGGGGATCGCAGTCACGCGCGGCGGTCCGTTCGCCCTCGGCGGCCAGACGATCGGGATCGCGATCGAGGCGCGCAACCGCGACGACGGCGAGTTCGCAGCGATCCTCGACTGGCGCCGCGGCGACCGGCCGACCGAGCGCGCGAACAGGGTCCAGCTCGTCGGCCGCTACGCCTACCTGCGACTCGACGCGGCCGGGCGCCGCTACAAGTTCTTCGCCAGCTCGGACGGCGTCGAGTGGCTTCCCGTCGGTCCTGCCTGGCGCTCCCCGGTCGACGAGACAGCCCGGGTCGGCCTGACCGTCGGCGGTCAGCGCGGTGCCAGCGCGCGCTTCACCCGCGCGATGCTCGTCGAGCGCTAGATCTCGGCCCTCAAAGACACGAGTGGACGATTTGTTGGTCTATAGCCCGGCAAAGTGTCCAAACGATTTCGAGAGGTCAGACCCGGACGGTTTGGGGCGCGGCCTGGTCTGGGGTGTCGGACGGCTCGACGGCGCCCGACACGGGCTGGGCAGCACCGAGGGCGAGCGTGACGACGCCGCCGAGCAGGCCGGCGACCGCGGCGAAGGCGTAGGCGCGGTCGGATGAGGTGAGCGCCTCGGTGAGGCCGACCGGCTCGCCGACGATCGTCACGAGCAGAGCGGTGCCGAGCACGGCGCCGATCTGGCGGAAGGCGGCGTTGACGGCGCTGGCTGTGGCGAAGCGGTCATCGGGGATGTCGCGGACGGCGACGGCGCCGAGCGTCGGGAAGGCGAGCCCGATCCCGATTCCGGTCAGGGTGGCGCCGGGCAGCCAGACGCCGAGCCAGTCGGGCTCGGGGCCGGCCGAGCGCAGGACCATCACCCCGGCGGCGAACACGATCGCTCCCGGCACGACGACGGCGCGGTGGCCGAAGCGGTCGGCGAGCTTGCCGGCCGGGCCGGAGACGACGGTCGTCCAGGCGGGGCCGGGCAGGGTCGCGAGGCCGGCGGTCAGGACGCTGTAGCCCCAGATCGACGTCAGGAAGAGGACGTTGCCGAGCACGATCGAGAAGAACGCGGCCGAGAACAGCAGCGTGCCGAGGTTGCCGATCCGGAACGCGCGGTCGGCGAACAAAGCCGGCTCGACGATCGGTCGCGGATGGCGGGTGCTGCGCGCGACGACGCCGGCGAGCAGCAGCGCTGCGCCCGCGAAGCAGGCGAGTGTTGGCGCCCCGGCCCAGCCCCACTCGTTGCCCTCGATGATTGCGAGCGTTAGCAGCGCCAAGCTGGCGGCCAGCATCGCCGCGCCCGGCAGGTCGGGCAGGCGGCTGTCGCGCGGCGGACGAGCGATCAGCTTGCGGCTGCCGAACCAGACGATCGCGGCGCCGAGCGGCAGATTGACGAGGAAGACCAGCCGCCAGTCGCTCAGCTCGACTAGCGCGCCACCGAGCGTCGGGCCGGTTGCCGCCGCTGCCGCCGCGGCGGCGCCCCAGAGACCGACCCCCGCCGCCCGGCGCTCGGGCGGGAAGCTGTCGAGCACGATCGCCAGCGAGGTCGGCGCGATCAACGCCGCGCCGACGCCCTGCAGCACGCGCGCGGCGATCAGCGCCTCGAGCGACGGGGCGATCGCGCAGAGCAGGCTGGCGGTGGTGAAGCCGGCGACGCCGAGCAGGAAGATCCGCTTGTGGCCGTAACGGTCGGCCAACCCACCGGCCGGCACCAGCAGCGCCGCGATCACGACGAAGTAGCCGTCGAGCACCCACGACAGCGCGTCGCGGTCGGCGTCCGAGAACGACGCTGAGATGTCCGGGAACGCGATGTTGACGATCGTCGTGTCGAGGAAGGCGAGGAAGGCCCCGGTGCACGCGATTAGGACGGGCGCTCTATGTCCACGGTCATACATCTGCGATGAGAGTACACTATGTCCGTGGGCATAGCGAAATCGAATCCCCGCGACGGCCGCGACCGCCTGCTCGCCGGCGCCAGCCGCCTGCTCGCCGAGCGCGGCTACGCCGCGATGGAGCTGCGCGACGTCGCCGAGCGCGGCAAGGCCCCGCGCGGCTCGATCTACCACCACTTCCCGCGCGGCAAGTCCCAGCTCGCCGCCGAGGCCGCCACGCTCGACGGCGTCCGCACCCGCGAGGTGCTCGAGCGGTCGCTCGCCGAGAACGGCATCAAGGGAACCCTGCGCCTGTTCGCCGACTTCTTCCGTCGTCAGTCCGAGAAGCACCCCGAGCTGATCGGCTGCCCGGTCGCGGCGGCCGCCCTCGCTCATCCTGAGGACCCCGAGCTCGCGGCCGTTGCCACCGAGGCCTTCAAGTCCTGGGAGGCCCCAATCGCTGCCGCGCTCGAGGAGCAGGGCATCGGCGCCCGCGACGCTTCGGCCTTCGCGGCCCTCACCGTCTCGACGATCGAGGGTGCGTTGCTGCGCACCCGCGCCGCCGGCGACCACCAGCCGCTCGACGCGGCGGTCACCGGTCTCGAGACCGCTCTCGACGGTCTGCTCTGCGCGGCCCAGCCGGGCCACGCGCTCGACCCCTCGGGTCGCTAGAGGATCGAGATCTCGGCGTTGTCGCCGACGACGAAGCGGTAGGCGCGCGGCACAGCCGGTCCGCGCCCGATCGTCACGTTGCGCCCGATCAGGCTCGCCTCGACGCGCGACTCCAAATCGCGGATCGTCGACCCCTCCAGGACGATCGAGTGCTCCAGCTCGGCGCTGTCGATCGTGACGCCTTCGCCGATCGCCGTGTAAGGGCCGATGTAAGCGTCGACGATAGTGGCGCGGGCGCCGATGATCGCCGGCCCGCGGACCGTCGCGCGCTCCAGCCGCGCGCCCTTCTCGATGTGGACGCGACCCTCGACCTGACAGTCGATCAGCTCGCCCTCGTGGAGCTCCTCGATGTCGTCGAGGATCAGCCGGTTGGCCTCGAGCATGTCCTGGACCTGGCCGGTGTCCTTCCACCAGCCGTGGACGATGTGCGGATCGACGCGGCGGCCGCCGTCGACGAGCCACTGGATCGCATCGGTGATCTCGAGCTCGCCGCGCGGCGACGGCTCGATCGCCCGCGCCGCTTCGAAGATCGACTGGGTGAACATGTAGACACCGACCAGCGCGAGGTCGCTCTGCGGCTTGGCCGGCTTCTCGACCAGCCGGGAGACGCTGCCGTCGGTCAGCTCGGCGACGCCGTAGTGCTCGGGGTCGGGCACCGGGGTCAGCAGGATCAGCGCGTCGGGGGCCTCGCTGGCGAAGGTCTGGGTCAGCTCGACGATCCCGTCGCGCAGCAGGTTGTCGCCGAGGTACATCACGAACGGCGAGTCGCCGATGAACTCCTCCGCGGTCAGCACCGCATGGGCGAGTCCGAGCGGGGCGTCCTGCTCGATGTAGGTGATCCGCACGCCGAAACGCGAGCCGTCGCCGGCGACCGCCTGGATCTCGTCGCCGGTCTCCGGCGCGATGATGATCCCGACCTCCTCGATGCCGGCGGCCGCCATCGCCTCGATGCCGTAGAAGAGCACCGGCTTGTTGGCGACCGGGACGAGCTGCTTGGCGCTCGTGTGGGTGATCGGGCGCAGGCGCGTGCCCTTGCCGCCGGAGAGGATGAGTCCCTTCATCTAGTAGGCGCCTCCGAGCTTGCGGTGGTCCCAGGTGACGACCCGGGTCGGGACGAAGCGCAGGCCGATGCGCTTCTGGGCCTGCGCCAGGACCATCTCGCGGACCTCGGGCGCCAACTCGCCGCCGGGGCCGTAGCGCTCGAACAGCGCCATCCCGTAGGGGACGACCGCCTCGGCGTCGTGAACGACCTCGACGTCGCACTCCATCATTACGCCGCGCAGGTCCTGGTACTGGACGCCGTCGTCGATCGAGATCGTCGCGTGCGGGTCGCGTTCTAGGTTCTTCGCCTTCTGCGACTTGGCGAACGTCCAGCCGCGCAGCACCGGGTCGTCGTCGCCGTCCTCGACGACGTACCAGAGCGGCATCAGGTGCGGACGCCCGTTCGGCCCGATCGTCGCGACCTGGACGATTCGCTGCTCGTCGAGGAACGCGCGCAGCTCGGGCGCGGTCATCCGGATCAGGTCACGCTTCGACGCCATTCGGCGGAACCGTACTAGCGCTGAACGGCGCCGGCCAACGCGTCCGCCGCGGCCCGCACCGCCTCGCGCGCATCCCCGGGCTCGAGCACGACGGCGTCGCCGGCCTCCTTGAGGATCTCGCGCGCCAGGTAGTCGTTGCCGCCGTAGGCGAGCTCGACGACGACCGCGCCGTCCTTGAGCTCGTCGACGACGCGCTTGTCCTCGCGCGCCCAGCGCGCCCGCTCAGGAGAGACCCAGACGCGCGCACGGGCCGACTTCGGCACCTCGCCGGTGGTCGGCCAGCTCTGCATCTCGGGCTCGACGCCGTCGCGGCGCTCGAAGCCCTCGTCGAGCACGTCGGCGGAGCGGATCCGGTCGAGCCGGAAGGAGCGGGTGTGGTCCTTCGCCGGCTCGAAGGCGTGGACGTACCAGCCCTCGGCGCCGTTGAGCAGCTGGTAGGGCTCGATCGTCCGCTCGGTGAACTCGTTCTCGGCCTCCTTGTAGTGTTCGATCCGCAGCAGCCGGCGGTCGGCGATCGCGCCCGAGACGACGCGTGCGATCTCGGAGTCGTCGCCCTTCGCGGAGGTGATCTGGAGGCCGTCGGCGGCCGGGTCGCGGCCGAGCGCGTCGACGATCTTGTCGCGCGCCGAGGCGAGCGAGCCCTCCGGGAGGTGCTCGCCGACGAGGTCGATCGCGGCGATCAGCGCCTTCGCCTCGAGCGGCAGCAGCCGCGCCGGCTGGGCGAAGTTGTCGCCGTAGGGCTCGGGGTCGACCTCGATCTGGTCGCCCTGGATCTCGGCGTAGAGGACGTAGGAGCCGCCGCCGAAGTTGACGACGTTGAGCACGTCGATGTCCTGGCGCAGCTCCTGCTCCGATATCTGCAACCGCTCGCAGAGCTCGCGCAGCTCGAGCTTGCTGTTCTCGCGCGCGATGTGGCTCTCGCGCTTGCCGGAGTCGTCGTCCTCGGCGTCCTCCTGCGGGCGGCGCTTGACCGCGGCCGCCAGCTCGGGCATCTCCGCGTGGCGCTCGGCGACCAGCCGCACGCGCTCCTGCGCCTGGTCGGCGAGCTCGGACGGCTCGAGGATCCGCGCCCGCTCGCCGAGGCCGAGCACCCAGGCGATCAGCTGGCGCGAGTCGCCGTAGGGGGTCTCGAAGATCACGCCGCCGTCGACGTCGTCCTCGACGACCTGGCCGACGTCCGGCCCGATGTGGCGGCGGACGAGCCACTCGACGCGGTCCGACAGCCAGATCCGCGCGACGGCCTCGTTCTCGCTCAGCTGCCAGTCGGCGCGGTTGGCGTACTCGCGCGGGTCGAACTCCTCGGGGCGCTGGAAGTCGTGCTCGGCCTTCGACGCGTAGCCGACCTTGCCGCGGATCCGCGACAGCCGGAAGACGCGGATGTCGTCGCGCTCGTGCGAGTGGCCGACGAGGTAGAACTGGCCGCCCTGGAAGAGCAGGTGGTAGGGATCGACCTTGCGCCGCTCCTCGGAGTCGCGGCCGAGCGTGTAGTAGTCGAAGACGATCGTCTTGCGCCTGAAGATCGCGGTCTCGATCTTCGACAGCCGCTGCGACAGCTCGCGGCCGCCGGAGTCGGCGGTCATCGCCATCCGGACGGTCTGCTGGGCGGCGTCGGTCAGCGGCGACGGCTTGCCCCAGGAGAGCTGCTGCAGCGCGAGGCGCAGCGGCTCGGCGTAGGCGAACTCGCCGTCGAGCAGCGTCAGCGAGGTGCGCAGGCCGCCGAGCTCCTCGTCAGAGAACTCGATCGCCGGCAAGTAGAAGTTCTCGGGCGGCAGCGTGTAGGTCTCGGCCTCGTAGGAGCCTTCGCTCGACTTCTCGACCTCGAGCTCGATCCCGAGTGACGCCAGCTCGGCGCGGTCGGCGTAGAAGCGGCGGTTGAACGCCTCGTCGCTGGTCATCTGCGCGTAGCCCTCGACGTCCTGGCGGATCTCGAGCGCCGACACGGGCCGCCGCTCCGCCATCAGGAACGAGATCAGCGACAGCTGCCGGATGAGCTTCTCTGTGTCCTTCGCCATTGAACGGCTGAGGATACGCGGGCCAGAGCGGTGGGCGAGGCCGGACGCCGTCTGGCGGAGCAGCTCGATCCCGCTATTTGCGGGGTCGCGCAACTGTCGCCCTTCTCCCGTGTCCATGAGTACGGTGTCTCTGGTGCGGGTTCTCAGTACGGGCATGTCTGCCCTGGCGGTCCTGATCGCGGGACTGGCTGGGGCCAGTTCGGCACAGGCCGGCTTCGTCCCCGCGCTCGGGTCGCCGTTTCCCTATGAGGCGCCGACCACCGCGCTATCGGTCGGCGATGCCGATCGCAACGGCACGGTGGATGTTGCTGCCGGTGGGCTGACACTACGACGCGGCGCGGGCTCTGGGTTCCTCGGCAATCCGATCACGATCGGAGCGGTTGGTGCTGTCGAGGGAGTCGCGTCGGGAGACCTCAACGGGGACGGATGGCTCGACTACGCGGCGATCGCCTCGGGCGTCGATCCCGGCGACCCACGGCGGCTGCTGCGCTTCCTCGCGGTTCCCGGCAACGGGTACATCCAGGAGACCGTCCTGACCGATGTCAGCGACGCGACCGACATCGCGGTGGCGAACGTCAACGGCGACGGCCTGCCCGACCTGATCGTGGTTCGTGCCGACGTCGGCTCGAACGTCACCGTCATGCTTGGTGGGCTGCCGATCGTCGAGGACTACGAGTCTGGGCTCGCCGCGCCCGCCGATGTCGAGACGGGGGACCTGACCGGCGACGGACTGCCGGAGATCGTCGTCGCCGGCGATCAGCCAAGCGTGTCGGTGCTGACCAACGAGGGCGGGGGAACGTTCGCCGACGGCGATCTCGAGCCGACTGGCGGAGCCATCCCGTCGCCGCGGATCGCGCTCACCCAGCTCGACAACGACGGCCGGCTCGATCTGATCGCCACCGCGCCCCCCTCGTCGGTGGTGCGGATGCTCGGCGACGGCGAAGGCGGCTTTCTATCTCGCACCTTGCTGCCGTCCGGTCTGTCGGGGAGCCCCGTGTCGTCAATCTCGGCGGGCGATGTCGACGGCGACGGGCTGACCGACATCCTCGCTGGGGGAGGCCGCTCCGTCGCGGTGACGTTCGGCGACGTGCCGCTCAGGTCCGGCCCGACACGCGGAGCGCTTCAGCACTCGACCGGCTCGCCCGTCCCCGGCGACCCGGTCGACGATGTCGTCGCGGCCGACATGAACCGCGACGGCCAGCTCGACCTCGTGACCGCCAACCGCGGCGGCTCGGTGTCGGTGCTGCTCAACGACGAGACCGGGCTGCTCAGCGCCGCGCCGGCCAGCGTCGGCTTCGGAACGATGTTGCCCGCCACCGGCCTACGTACCCGGACGGTCATGCTGCGCGCCAACCGCGGCCGGTTGCGCATTACCCGGCTCGACCGCCAGGGATCGAAGGTCTTCACCGTTCGTGATATCGACTGCGTCGGGCGGACGCTGCTGCTGGGCCAGAGCTGTTCGCTGGCGGTGACGTTCAACGCGCCGCGCAGGGCGCGGCGCTATGAGGGACTGCTGTCGGTCGACGCGAACGCCGCCGCGGTCGTCATACCGCTGAGGGCGACGACGCGCGCTCCCGTCGTGCGCGGCGTACGGTTGAAGTCCAAGCGCGTCGCGCCCGGCAAGCGGCTCAACCTGCGCTACCGGCTGTCGGAGGGCGCGCTGACGCGGGTGCTGACCGAGCAGGCGCTACCGGGCCGCCGCGTTGGCGGGCGCTGCTTCGCGCTGACGCGTGGCAACGCGAGGCGCCGGCCCTGCACGTTCTGGCAGCGCGTCGCGGCCGTCACCCGGCGCGACCTCGCCGGACGTCAGCGGATGCGGGTCGTCACACGCGAGAAGTCGCGGGGGCTCGGACGCAAGCGCCGCGGAGGCACGGCCTACCCCGTCGGGACCTACCGACTCAGCGTGAGCGCGCTCGATCGCTTCCGCAACCGCTCCCTCGAGCGGACAGTGCGGTTCGTGATCGTCCCGCGCCCCAAAGATCCTTCGCCGGTGGTCTAGCCTTGCCGGCATGAGTGAGGCGGCGCTGGTGGCGGGCGGGGCGGGAGCGCTTGGGAGCGCCGTCGTCGCCGAGCTGCGCGGCCGCGGCTGGGACGTCACCGTGCTCGATCGCCACGAGCACGCGGGCGAGCCGGATGCGCCGCCGCGCGGCGCCGACGGCACCGTTGGCGCGCTGCGCTACGTCCAGGCCGATCTGCTCGACCAACAGTCGGCTGCCGCGGCGGTCGAGTCGGTCGACGGGCTGAAGGCGGTCGTCAACCTCGTTGGCGGCTTCGCGATGGGACCGAAGGTCGGCGACTCCGACCTCGACGAGTTCGAGTTCATGCTGCGGCTTAATCTGTTCCCCGCGTTCAACCTCGCGCGCGCGGCGATGCCGCGGCTCGTCGCCGCTGGCGGCGGCGCGTTCGTCTGCGTGTCGGCGCGTGCCGCGCTCGAGCCGTTCTCGGGTGCGGCCGGCTACATCACCGCGAAGGCCGGGATCCTCGCCTTCATCCGCTCGCTCGACGCTGAGTACCGCGGCGACGGCGTCCGCGCCAACGCGATCCTGCCGAGCGTGATCGACACGCCGGCCAACCGCGACTCGATGCCGGGCTCGGACTGGTCGAAGTGGGTGCCGCCCGAGCAGATCGCCCGCGTGATCGCGTCGCTCTGCTCGGACGACTTCGTGCCCACCTCGGGCGCGGTCGTACCCGTGTACGGCCGCGCCTAGCGTTCTAGTTGCCGGCGTTCTCGCAGGCCTCGATTGCCTGATCGCGACCGGGCGTGCCCTCCGGGATCGCGGTGGCGGTCTTCTTGCAGACCTCGATCGCCGCGTCCTTGACCTTCTCGGGATCGCCCGAACCGGCCTTCTCGCAGAGGTCCTTCAGCGAGTCCTTGGCGTCGCCGGACAGTTGCGAGGTGTCGTCGATCCCGTCCTTGCAGCGCTCGACTGCCTCCTGGGGAACGACCGCGCCGCCGTTGTCCGCATCCGTGTCGGTGTCGTCGGTAACGGTCTCGGTCTCCGTGTCGGTGTCGGTGACGACCTCGTCGTCGGTGACCACGTCCGTGTCGGTCACCGTCTGGGCCGCGGTGTCGCCGCTGTCGCCCGAGTTCTCGTCATCGCCGCAGCCCGCGACGACGAAGCCCAGCACCAGCAGGGCCGCCATCAGGGTGATCAGTCGCTTGGTCATGCCTTCCTTCCTTAGAGGGTCGGTTCGGGACGCTAACGCCGCTGGCGGCGTCGACTTACGCCGGCTCGAAAGTTTGGAGAGTCGTGTCAGGGAAAGAAAGAGGTCATGGGAATTCTCAGTGACGACAAGCAGGCGGAGCGCGAGCAGTTGATCGAGATGCTGACCAAGGCCTACTGGATGGAGATCGAGACGGTGATGAGCTACACCGCGAACTCGATCAACCCCGACGGGGTGCGGGCACGCGAGGTGATCGACAGCCTCGAGCAGGACATCCAGGAGGAGCTCGGGCACTCGCAGCTGTTCGGCAAGCGGATCAAGGAGCTGTACGGGACGGTGCCGGGCTCGCTGGACTTCAAAGCCGAGCAGTCGTTCCTCCAGCCGCCGGACGACAACATGGACATCGTCCACGTGATCAAGGGCGTGATCGAGGCCGAGAACGGTGGCATCGAGCACTACAACAAGATCATCGAGTTCGCCGACGAGCACGGCGACCCGGTCACCGCCGACATGGTCACCACGATCCTCGCCGACGAGGAGGGGCATAAGCGGCTGTTCGAGGGTTTCCTGCGCGAGTACGAGCGGAGTTAGTGGAAGCAATAGTGGTCTGACCACCGGTTGCGCGGTAGGTTCGGGGCTCACCCCCGAGGAGGTCGAATGCAGCGGGAGAGAAGTGCCCACTACTTCATGGGCCCGGTCACGTTCATGCGTGCGCCGGAGCGCATGCCCGAGGATCTGCCGGAGGGCGCGGTCGCCGTGCTCGGCGTGCCGCTCGACTCGTGGGCGTATGGCCGCAATGGGCAGCGTCACGGTCCGCGGGCGATCCGTGAGCACTCGCTCTGGCTGGCCGGCTACTACGCCATGCAGGGCAATGGCGTCGGCTACCTGAACCCCGACTCGGGAGACGTCTGGACGCTTCCTGAGGAGCCGCGGCTGTTCGACGTGGGCGACGTCGAGATTCCGCAGACCGACGTCGAGGCGGCGACGGCGACGATCGCCGACAGCGTGGCGCGGATCGTCGAGCGGGGCGCGACGCCGGTGATGCTCGGTGGCGACCACTACGTGCCCTACCCGTCCTTCCTCGGCTTGGTCGAGGGATTGCGCAGGCGCACCGGGAAGCATGACGTTCGCGTCGGCGTGCTCAACATCGACGCTCACTTCGACTTCTGGGAGGACGCGCCCGGCGCCGGGCGCTACAGCAGCGGGACCTGGGCGCGCCGGATCTCCGAGCACCCCGCGGCCGGCCGGATGGCCTGGTGGGGGCTGAGTGGCATGCACATGCTCGAGCCCGGGGCCTTCTGCGAGCTGCGCGACGCCGGCTATGTTGCCTATACGCTCGACTCGATCCGCCGGCGCGGGGTCGAGGAGACGATGCGCGAGGCTCTCGAGGCAGTGTCCGAGGACGCCGACGCTGTCTACGTGACCTTCGACATCGACGTCACCGACGGGGCGTACGCCCCAGGCACGACGGCGATCTCGGTCGACGGCCTGACGTCGGGCGAGGCGCTTGAGGGCATCAGCGTGGTGTCCAGCTTCGACTCCGTCCAAGCGCTCGACGTCTCCGAGGTGATCCCGCAGTACGACGTCGGCGGCGGACGGACCGCCCGCTTCGCCGCCCATGTGGCCCTGACCGCGATCGCGCCGCGCATCCTGGAGCACTCGCCGCGATTCGCCCAGGACGACCTTGGCAAGCTCTTCCGCTAGAGGTCGCGCGTCGGCCATTTGTCCCAATTGCCAGATCTAGACGCTTAAACTGGCCAACGTGCCAGGGATCACCATTCGGGCGCTGTTGGAGTCACCCCGGCTCGGGGCCAACGTGCACGCGGGCGCCGACGGCCTCGACGTCGCCGTGCAGTGGGCCCACGTGGCCGAGGTGATCGACCCTGTGCCGTTCCTCGAGGGGGGCGAGCTGATCCTCACCGGCGGGGGCGGCATCCCGTCCGACGCCGACGGGCAGATCAAGTACCTGCGGCGCTTCCATGAGCACGGCGTCGTCGGGGTCGCGATCGCGGCAGGCGGGATCGCGCCGCCCTGGGATCCAGACGCGGTTGCCGAGGCGGACCGTCTCCCGCTACCGCTACTCGACCTCCCACTCGAGGTGTCGTTCGTGGACATCTCGAGGCTGGTCGCGTCGGCGAACGAGCGCGGCAGTCACGACCGGCTCGTCGGGCACCTGCAGATATTCGAGACCCTGCAGGCCTACCAGGCATCGACGATGCCGGTCGACGACCTCGTCAGGCGCTTGAGCGACGTGTCCGGCTTCGAGCTCTACGCCGAGTCGCCGGCGGGGACGGCGATCCTGGAGGGCGTCCCGACACCCACCAAGGAGGCGGCCGAGAGTCGCGCCGCGTCGCCCTTCGAGAACGTCGGCGGACCGGGCAGCTACAAGCTCCCAATCGTGGTGGCAGGCCGAATGGCAGCGCAGCTCACGACGCTCAGGCGCGACACGCGCGCACCGGCCGGGCTGGCCGCCGCCCAGTACCTGGCGACCGTCCTCGGAATCCCGCTGCGCGATCTCTATCAGCGCCGCGAGACCGAGCGCCGCGAGGGCGCGGAGATCCTGTCGCGCCTGCTCGGCGACGACGGATCGGGTCCGAACGTGGCGAGCATGCTGGTCGACCGCGGGTTCGAGCCGATGCGCGAAGTGGTCGTCGGCCTGATTCGCAGTCGCGACGAGCGCTTCGACGACGCCGAGATCCACCACCGCATCTGCGACCGGCTGCTGCCGTCGCTGCTGGTCACGCGTGAGGATCTCGTCGTGGTCGTGCCCGACACCGACGAGGCGATCGCGGCGATCGAGGAGGTGGACTTCGACATCGCCATCGGCCTGAGCGCCCCGTTCGCTCCCGGTCGTCCGCTTGCGGCGCCCTGGCGCCAGGCGCGCTGGAGCCTCGAGCGGGCGGTCTCTCAGGACCGCCGGCTGGTGCGCTTCACCCAGGCAGATGCTGCCTCCGAGTGGCTTCCGCTCGATCGTCATCAGCTTCGCGGGGTCGTCAACGACATTCTCGGGCCGCTGCTGCGCTACGACGAGGACCACAACGGCCAGCTGGTCGAAACGCTACGAGTGCTGTTTCGCCACGACCGGCGCATCAAGCCCGCCGCGACGGAGCTCGGCATCCACCACCACACGCTCGCCTACCGGATGCGGACGGTCGAGCGGCTGACTGGCCGAGCGTCGAAGGATCTGCACGGACTCGTCGACCTCTGGCTCGGGATGAAGGCGCTGGACATCCTCGCCGAGGAGCGCGACGCGCCCTCAGCTTCTTAGCAATCAGAACAAAAAGACCCGTTCAGATTCATCTTTGTCCCAATTGGATGTGGCGTTGGCCTGTGCAAACCTCGACGCGAGCGAGGGGAACACGATGCAGGAGGGTTGACGTGGGACACACCCCGGTTGTCGTACAGGCGGCGTTGGCGGGCTCGAGGGGGAATCGGGCCGAGGGCTTTCCGATTCCGGTGACCGATGAGCAGGTCGTCGCGGATGCGCTTGCCGCTTGGGACGCCGGCGCGGCGGTGATCCACCTCCGCGCCAGAGATCGCGACGGCGCGCCAAGCAGCCGCGCCGAGCATTTCGCGCCCTTGATCGAAGGTATCCGCGCGGCCGGTTGCGATGTGATCCTCGAGCTTGCCTGCGGCGCGCGGGACAAGAGCAGGCTGGACTGTCTCGAGCTACGACCGGAGATCGCGTCGCTGGATTGCCGGATCGGCGACGCCGCGGTCGAGGGGCCGATGCCACTGCTGCGCAGGACGCTGGCGGCGTTCCAGAACGCCGGCACGGCAGCGGAGATCCGCTGTCACCATCTTGGGCACGTCCGCGCGCTGCTGCGCTTGCGCGACGAGGGGCTGCTGGACGATCCGCTCCGCGTTCAACTCGTCATCGACGCCGGTGTGCCGGACCCGCTCGAGCGGGTGCTCCTGTTGAGCTCGCTGCTTCCCGCGAACGCCATCTGGTCGGTCGCTGGGATCGGCGGCGGCCAGCTACGGCTGAACATGCTCTGCTTGATCGCTGGTGGGCATGTGCGCACCGGCCTGGAGGACAACCTCTGGCTCGTGGAGGACGTCCCGGCGACGAACGAGGAGTTGGTGCAGCGAGTCGTCCGGATTGTCGACGACTTCGATCGTCCGCTGGCGACGCCGGAGGAGGCACGCGAGATCCTCGGCCTCGTCGGGCCGGGTCGCGGGCAGGTCGAGATGGGTCGGGCATCGGCGAGGTCGCGCCCGGTTGACTTGCGCATCGCCGCCGGTTAGCTTGGCGCCGTTCGTCAAGCCGGAGACGAACGGTTACCCAGGGTGTTGCTTCCGGGGCGAGATCGAACTAGGGAGACGATGCGAATGTCCCGTCACAGGGGTTGGATGTCGGTCTTGGCCATCTTCGCGGTAGCGGTCGCAAGCGCATTGGCGCTCACGGCTTGTGGTGACGACGGCAACGACGAAGAAAGCTCGCAAGCGTCAGATGTCACGCTGACGGTTGGAAGCTGGGGTGGCGCCTTCGACGAGGCCATGGGCACGGCGTTCTTCGACGACTTCGAGCAGGAGGTCGGGCCGAAGACCCGCGTCGTCGCCGCACCGGGCACTCAGCTTGCCGGCATCGAGGCCCAGAACGAGGCCGGCGAGGTCGAGTGGGACCTCGTGACGTTGACGGCCGACGCGGCGTACATCCTCGACCAGAAGGGCTATCTGGCCCAGATGCCCGCGGACCTGAAGGCAGAGCTCGAGAAGGAGCTCGGCCCTGACAAGGTGACGTCGTTCGGGTTTTCCTTCGGCAACATCGGCAACGTGATCGCGTGCAACATGGAGCGCATGGAGCGGTGCCCGCAGGACATGGCCGAGTTCTACGACACGGAGAAGTTCCCACAGAGCAGGACCTTCGCCGGGATCGGCTCGCTGATGGCCGTCACGACCGCCCAGGTCGCGTCCGGCGTTCCCGCGTCGGAGACGGCGACCACGCCGATCGACATGGACTCCGCCTTTGCCGAGCTCGACCGCATCAAGCCGAAGATCGACGTCTTCTGGCAATCGGGCGACCAGCAGGAGCAGGTGATCCGCAGCGGCGAGGCCGACATGGGGATCCTCTGGAGCAACCGCGCCTACAGCCTCCTGGCCGATGGGATGGACATCGAGGTCAACTGGTCCGGCGGCGCGCTCGAGCCCGGCTACTGGGTCGTGCCCGCGGGTGCTCCCAACACCGACGAGGCGTTCGAGCTGATGGCCTGGATCGCCACCCATCCCGCGGGCCAGGCGCAGTGGGCCAAGGAGATCCACTCCTCGCCGCCGCATCCGGAGGCGATCGAGCAGCTGTCGCCGAAGCTGGCCGGGGAGCTCGCGGACAACCCGCGCAACTTCGACCTGATGGCGACGCCCAACTTCGAGTGGTACGCCACCCACACCAAGGAGCTGGACCGGCGGTACCAGGACTTCGTCCGCGGAGGCTAGGCGGATCGTGGGCAGCAGAGGCGCGCTGGCGCTGCTCGCGGTCCTGCTGGCCTGCTTCGTCGGCTATCCGCTGGTCAAGCTAGTCGTCGACTCGCTGTCGGGCGGCGGGCTAGAGAGCTACCGGATCGTGCTCGAAAGCCCCGCCGGTCGGCGGGCGCTCGTCACGACGGTGGTCGTAGCGGTCATCGTGGCGCTGGCTGCCGTGGCGATCGGCGGGCTGATGGCTTGGTACGCCAGGACGGCGCGCAGCCGCTGGGTGCGGACAGCAATCTGGGTCGCGCTGCTCGTGCCCTTCTTCTTGGGGTCGGTAACGCGCAACTATGCGATCGTGCTGATGTTCGCCGAGGACGGCCCGCTGAACGACCTGCTGGGGACGCTTGGCCTGGGGCCGGCGTCCCTGCTCTACAGCACGAGTGGAGTTGCGATCGGGATCCTCTACACGATGATCCCGCCCGCGGCGTTTGCGCTCTACGGCGTGCTGCTGACGATCGACCAGTCGCTGATCGCGGCGGCGCGCGGCCTCGGCGCCTCGCGCCTGCGCGCCGCGGCGACCGTGACACTGCCACTTGCGCTGCCCGGCCTCCTGGCCGCATTCGCGCTCGTGTTCGCCGTCTCGCTCGGCTTCTACATCACCCCGGTGCTGGTCGGCGGCGCCCAGGCGCCGTTCATGGCGACCTTGATCCAGGACTACGTCTTCGCCTCCTACGACCTCGAGCTCGCCTACGCGGCGTCGGTGATCCTGCTCGTCGTCGCGCTCGCGGTGGTCGCCGTGGCGCTGCTAGCCGCCGGCCGGAGCCGGCTCCGGCGGGCGGCGGCGTGATGGCGGCGTCGAGCACCCCGACCGCGCGGGCGCGGCGCCTGCGGCGCACGGCGCTCGTCGACCGCGGCGCTCGGGCGCTCGGCATCGCGCTGGTGGCGGCGATGGTCGTCGCGATGCTGGTGCCGGTCCTGGTCAACGTGATCGTCTCGTTCTCGGGTGACGACTACTTCGCCTTCCCGCCCGACACATGGGGCCTGACGCAGTACCGGGAGCTCTTCCAGGACGCGACCTGGGGGGCCGCGCTGCGGCTCTCGTTCGAGGTCTCGGCGACGGTCGCCGCGCTGTCGCTCGCGATCGGGGTGCCAGCGGCCTTCGCGATCCAGCGCAGCCGGCTGCCGGGACGCAACCTCTTCTACGCCGCCGGCCTAGCCGGGATCATCGTCCCGATCGCCGCGTTCGCGGTCGCGCTCTACGGAGTGCTCGCGCAGGTCGGTCTGCGTGGGACCTTCGCCGGGCTCGTGCTGGTGAACGTGACGCTCGCCGTGCCGGTGGTGCTGATCGTCGTGACCGCGGCGCTCAGCCGGCTGTCGCCGACGCTGGAGCTCGTCGCGATGACCGCGGGCGCGAGCAGGATCCGTGCCGTGCTCGGGATTACCATCCGGCTGTTGACGCCGGCGATCGTCGCGAGCGCGTTGCTTGCCTTCGTCGCGAGCTTCGAGGAGGCGGTGCTGGTCAACTTCGTCGGCGGAGCGGACCTGACGACCCTTCCCAAGGCGATCCTCGACTCGGCGCGCTTTGGGACGAGTCCTGTGATCACCGCGATCGCGACGCTGATGATGGCCGGGACGGGTCTGCTGGTGATGGGCGTTGCCTGGATCGCCGAGCGGCGGCGATGACGGCGCCGGCGCTGGAGCTGCGCGGTGTCGCCAAGTCCTACGGCAAGGTCGTTGCGCTCGACCAGGTCGACTTGAGCGTGGCGCCAGGCGAGCTCGTCTCGCTGCTCGGGCCGAGCGGGTCGGGCAAGACAACGCTGTTGTCGATCGTCGCCGGTTTCGAGTCTCCGAGTGCCGGAACGGTGGCGATCCGGGGCCGCGACGTTGCGCGGATGGCGCCGGCCGAGCGCGAGGTGGGGATGGTCTTCCAGGACTACGCGCTGTTCCCGCACATGACCGTCGCGGAGAACGTGGGGTACGGGCTAAAGGCGCGACGCTGGTCCCGAGCGGACCGTGAGCGCCGTGTCGCCGAGGTGCTCGAACTGGTGCGGCTCGCGGGCTACGGCGATCGCTACCCGCGGCAGCTTTCGGGAGGCGAGCAGCAGCGCGTGGCGCTTGGACGCGCGCTTGCCTACGACCCTCAGGTGGTCCTGATGGATGAGCCACTTGGAGCGCTCGACCGCACGCTGCGCGTCGAGATGGAGCAGGAGCTGCGCCGCATCCAACGGGACTTGCGCGCGACGATTGTCTACGTCACCCACGATCAGCACGAGGCGCTCGCGCTCTCGGACCGCATCGCCGTGATGCGCGACGGGCGGATCGTCGGCGTCGGCACGCCCGAGGACCTCTACCGGAGGCCGCCGGGCAGCTTCGTCGCGAGCTTCTTCGCCAACGCAAACCTGCTGGCGGTCGAGTCGTATGACGTGGGCGCCGACGGGACGGCCGACGTCCGCTGTCAGGGCCAGCTTGTTCGCTGCCCCGCTCCCACCCATCCCAAGGGGCCGGCGCTGCTTGCGGTGCGCCCGCGCAGCCTGCGCCTGGAGGGAGCTGAGCAGGCACTGCGGCTGAGCGCAACGGTTGCCGAGACGCTGCTGCTCGGCGACGAGCGTCAGCTGACGCTCGAGGTCTCCGGGGCCAGTCCCGTCGTCGCGCTGCTCGACGCGCGAGACTCCATGCTCATGACTCCCGGCGCGACAGTCGAGCTCTTCGCCCCCTGGCAGGAGGTGGTGCTCGTGCCCGAGGATCGCGCGTGAGCTGGCGGCTGGGGGTCGCCGGCGCGGGCACGATGGGGGCGGGAATCGCCCAGCTGGGTTGCGCGGCCGGTCTCGTCACCGTGCTGCACGACCCGCTGCCCGAGGCGCTGGCGAAGGGCGAGGCAGGCGTGCGGAGCGGGTTGGCGCGTTGGGTCGAGAAGGGGCGCGCGGGCGAAGACGCGGCCGGGCTGCTCGAAGTCGCGCCGTCGATCGACGGCCTCGCCGGCTGCGACCTGGCGATCGAGGCGGCGCCGGAGCGGCTCGAGCTCAAGCGGGAGCTGTTCGGCGCCCTGTCGCGGGTCTGCGGGCCGGCCGCTGTCCTGGCGACGAACACGTCGTCGATTCCCGTCACGGCGCTGGCGAGCGCGGCTGAGCGGCCCGAGAACGTGGTCGGGATGCACTTCTTCAACCCGCCGCCGTTGATGCGGCTCTTGGAGGTAATCCGCGCCGACCAGACGAGCGACCGTGCGCTGGACGTCGCACGCGAAGTCGGCGCGGCGATGGGCAAGGACGTGATCCTGGCCGCCGATGGGCCCGGTTTCCTCGTCAACCGCTGTGGCCGGCCGTTCTACACCGAGGCGCTGCGCTGCCTGCAGGAGCGGATCGCGACCCATGACGCGATCGACCGGATTTACCGGCTCGGCGGCGGCTACCGGATGGGCCCGTTCGAGCTGATGGACCTGGTCGGGATCGACACCGGCCTCGAGGTCGCGCAGTCGTTCGCCGCGCTGTCGTTCGGCGAGCCGCGCTGGCGGCCGAACCCGATCCAGGCGCGGATGGTCGCCGCGGGCCGGATCGGTCGCAAGAGCGGGCGTGGCTACTACGACTACTCGCGTGAGCCGTACCGGCCGGAGGATCCGCCCGCGCCGAATGGCGGCGAGGACTTCAGGCAGCTCGCCGCCGACGCCGGCCTGGTCGACTGCTCGACGCGCGTGCTCGGCGCGCGCGGTTCGGTCGGCTACTCGCTGCTGCCCGGCGCCGGTCTGGTCGAGCTGTGCGGCGAGCGCGATCCGGCTGTCGAGCAGCTTGCCGCACGCGCCGGTCTGCACAGCGAGTGGGTCGGCGACGCGCCCGGCCTCGTTCTCGCGCGCGTCGTCTGCCAGCTCGTCAACGAGGCGGCCTTCGCGATCGGCGAGGGCGTTGGCTCGGCCGTCGACGTCGACACGGGCCTGACGCTCGGGCTCAACCACCCGCGCGGGCCGGTCGAGTGGTCGCGCCGGATCGGGCTCGATCAGGTCCTCGACACGCTCGACGGCCTCTGGAGCCACTACCGCGAGGAGCGCTACCGGCCGGCGCCCTTGCTCACCGGGGCAGCGGCTCGTGGCGTCGGCTTGGGCGGTGCCGCGGAATGATCAAGAGCGCCGGCCTGCTGCTCTATCGCCGTGGCGACGACGGCCGGCTCGAGGTGATGCTGGGTCACATGGGCGGGCCCTACTGGGCGCGCAAGGACATCGCCGCCTGGTCGATTCCCAAGGGCCAGCGCGAGGAGGGTGAGGACTCGCTCGAGACCGCGCGGCGCGAGTTCGAGGAGGAGATCGGCCGGCCGGCTCCCGATGGAGACGTCGTGGCGCTCGGCGAAGTTCGTCATCGAGGAGGCGCGCGCATGCATCGTCAAGGCGCAGGCGGCGTTCCTCGACCGGCTGGTCGAACTGGCTGGCTAGGCCGCTTTCGAACAGCCTGCGGAGAAATACGGATTGCCCACGCTCGCGGAGGGGTACGGTGAATCCATGGCCGATCAGTGGACACCGTTCGACGAGGTCGACGAGCCGTCTGAGGTGATGGTCGAGGCCGACGAGCTGGCCGCTACGACGAGCGACGCGCTCGGGATGTTCCTCGGCGAGCTGCGCAACTACCCGCTGCTGACCAAGGAGCAGGAGGTCGAGCTGGCGCAGCGGATCGAGAAGGGCGACCTGCCGGCCAAGGAGCAGCTCGTCAACTCGAATCTGCGGCTCGTGGTCTCGCTCGCGAAGCGCTACCAGGGCCAGGAGCTGCCGTTGCTCGACCTGATCCAGGAGGGCGTGCTCGGGCTGATCCGGGCGAGTGAGAAGTTCGACTGGCGGCGTGGCTACAAGTTCTCGACCTATGCGACGTTCTGGATCCGCCAGGCGATCCAGCGCGGGCTCGGCAACCAGTCGCGGACGATCCGCCTGCCGATCCACATCGGCCAGCGCGAGCGCAAGATCGCCCTCTTCGAACGCCAATTCCTCGCCCGCGAGGGCCGCCCGGCGACCGACGAGGAGATCGCCGCCGGCAGCGATCTGACCGTCGGCGAGATCGAGGAGGTGCGTGCGGTGACGCGCACGATCACCAGCCTCGAGCGCCAGGTTGGCGAGGAGGGCCAGACCGAGTTCGGCGACCTGCTGGCCTCGGACCGGCCGCCGCCGGACGAGGAGGTCGAGGTCGCCTTGACCGCGCAGAGCCTGCGCCGCGCGGTCGCCCAGCTGCCCGAGAACGAGCGCCAGGTGCTGCGCCTGCGCTACGGCATCGACGGCGCCGAGCCCGTCCCGCTGCGCGAGGCCGGCCGCCAACTGGGCGTCTCGTCCGAGAGCGTGCGCAACCTCGAGAAGGCGGCGCTGCGCCACCTCGCCGAGAACCGCGAGGTCGCGGCGCTCGGCGCTGAGGCGGCTTGAGCGTCTAGTCGAGTCCGCTTGCGTCGACGAGACGCCAGCGCAGGCCCGGGCCGTAGTCGAGCATCTGGCCATCGGGTGTGAAGAGCTCCCAATTTGGCGGGTCGTCGGGCGCCTCCTGCGCTGCGGGGAGGACGGTGAACAGAGATCCGTTGGAGAGCTCACACGTCAACGTGCCGGTGCGAACGTCCACTGACGCGCCAACTACCGCTAAGCCTGCGAAGGCGGATGGATCGCGTGGCGACCATGTCGCGTCCTGGGTCGCGAACAGCCAAAGCCCACCCATATCGTCGCGGACCTCTAGATGCAGTACATCCGGATATGCGTCGTGTGCATCCTCGATGAGGCCGCGAAAGCGCGTGAGCACGTCGACAAGTTCCTTGTTGGGATCGACTGTCGCCTGAATCAACTCCGCCTCCATTCTCTCAGCCAGGTCACAAGATCACCGTAGCTCATATGCTGCGTCACCTCGCCGCGGCGCTTGGCGGCATGAAAGTCCTTGCTGGCCCTGTAGATCAGGTCATCGACGACTCGGGCCTCTCTACATGCCTGCTTGAACTGCTTGATGTCCCGCTTGTGGCCCAAGCCGCCGAAGCTACGGCGGCGTTACCCACAGCAGGATCTGGTGGCGTGACGGCTTTGTGCCAGGTTTGCATCGGCTAGCGCGCTCGGGGCAAGCGCGGCCGCCGGCGGCTGGGTCGCCGGCGGCCGTTCTGCTCGTCAGTGCCTGCTTGGCATGCAGTGCAGCGCGCCGCTGCCTCCGGTCAACAGCGCTATCCCGGTGAGCACCAGGCTGGCGACCGTCAGTCCGGTGAGTGGCAGCTCGCCCTCGGTGCTGTCGCCGGCCACGTCGCTCACCGGCAGCAACTCGTCGCTGTCGGGGAGCGTGCCGCCGTCACCGCCGGGCTCGGCGTCGGTGACCGGGTCCAGTGCCGGCAGCTCGTCAACCGCCGGTGTCGTGTCGCCCGGAGCTCCGCCAACGGCCGGGACGGTGTCACCGGCCCCACCGTCGTCGCCCGTGGACGGATCGCTCGGCGGGGTGTCCGCCGTGGTGGCGGTCACGCCGTCGTCCCCGTCGCTCAGCACGCGGATCGGCGCCGACACGTTCGCCGGCTCGACCTGTGCGCCGCCGTTGGTGTCGTCGGCGGTCTGTCCTGTTCCTCCGGTCGCCGGCTGACTCGTCTCACCGCCGGCGTTGTCGCCGTCGCTTAGAACCCTTACCGGGGCGTCGGCGTTCACGGGACCCGCCTGGGCAGCACCCGTCGAGTCCGACGCGTCCTGTGTGGTGGCCGACGACGAGCCGTTCCCGTCGGTTGTGTTCTCGCCGTCGCTCAGGACACGGACCGGTGCGTCCACATCGGCTGCGCTGACCTGACCGCTGGCGGTCGAGTCGCCGCTGTCCTGCGGCGCCGCCGTGACGCCCGCCGGCTCGGCGTTGTCGCCGTCGCTTAGAACCCTTACCGGGGCGTCGACCTGGGCGGTGCCTACTTGGGCGGCTCCGGTCGAGTCCCCTATCTGATGCCCGGGGTCACCCGTCTGGGCGGCCGCGGGCGTTGCTTGGAGCGCTAGTGCGAGCACGCTCGCACCCAGCGCGATTGCGCTGCGTCTCATGGTGTGCTCCTTCCAATCGGTGTCGGTCGAACTGCAGACAGACAGTCGGCCGAGTTAGCCGGGCCGTTCGATCGGAACGAGGAACGCCACCAGCCCCCAGCGGGCCGGCGACATGTGGAGCAAGCGTGTGGAGAAGCGGGGGATCAGTGTGAGCATCGCCGCGATCAGTCCGAGCAGCGCCAGCAGCGCGATGCCGGCCGGTCCGCCGAGCGCGTTGCCGCCGCCGTCGAATCCGAACGGCGGCTGCCCGATGTCGAGGCCACCGTCGCCCGACGCGGAGGTTGAGGACGCGTCGGAGCGGGCCTGCTCGGCGGCTGTGGCGATCGTGTCGGTGGGCGCCACCCGCGGCAGAGACCCGGCGTGGGTCGCCGGCTGCACGGTCCCGCCTCGTGCGCTGCCGGAGCGATGGCTGGCGTGGCGGTCGATGCCGCCAACGCCCGGGTGGCCTACGGCATGTCTACTTGGCGACGAGCTGCTTGGAACGCCGGCCGCCAGCTGTCCAATTGTCGCGGCCGGTCGCGCTGCCTGGCTGACGGATGTCGTCGCCGACCGCAGCGTCGATCGGACCGGCTCGCCGCTCGCGATCGCCGCGACGGTCGGCCTGACTCGAGCCGTCGACCGCTCTACCGTCTGGCGGACGGCAGGGAGGGTGGCGTCAGCCCGATCAACCGACTGGCCGACGGGCTCGGCGACCCGCTGCGCGATCTCCTCGACCGGTCCGGCCGCCGCCCCCGCGGGCAGGGCCAACAGCCCCACGACGATCGCCAGGGCGGCACTCGATCCAGTGCGAGAGCGCACGGATGTGGCTGGTCGCGACGCCTCCATCCCTTACTCGCTGCCCAGTTTCTTCGGGCCTGCTTCGCCGGTGCGCGTAACTGCGGAGTCATCCGGCTCCGAGTCAGCGCAAAGCTGGCTCGACGGGCTTGCGCGCGCGCCACCACTCGCGGATCAGGATCTGGATCGTGGCGGCGGCGGGGATGGCGAGCAGGGCGCCGAGGACGCCGAGCAGGGTGGCGCCGGCCATCACGGAGAGGATGACCAGCGCGGGGCTCATGTCGACGGCCTTGCGGTAGACGAGCGGGCCGAGGACGTGGGTCTCGGTCTGCTGGTAGAGGATCCAGAAGACGCCCCAGATCACGACTATCTCGACGCCCTGGAAGGCGGCGACGATGCCGATCACGAACGCGCCGATCGTCGAGCCGACGAGCGGCAGGATCGCGAAGAAGGCCATCTGGACGGCGAGCGGGACGGCGTAGGGGATGCCGAGGATCGTCATCACGACGAACGAGACGATTCCGGCGAGCGCCGCGACCGCGAACACGCCGGCGACGTAGCCGCCGACTGCCGACGAGGTCTCGCGCGCGATCCGCCGCGCCGCCTGCTCGTCGGGCGCCACCTCGCGGAAGACGAACCCGAGCAGTCGCGGCGCGTCGAGCAGCAGCAGGAAGGCGACGGCGAGGATCGCGATCAGCTCGACGACGCGCTCGATCGCCGCGACGGTCAGCGTCTCGAGCTCCGACAGCGCGCCGCCGACGATCGACGGCAGGTGCTTGGCCTCGCCCTCGAGCTGCGAGATGAAGCCGTACTCGTCGTCCCAGCGCTCGATCAGACCGGACTCCTGGAGCCGGCGCACGTAGCCGGGGACGGCGCGCAGGAAGGATGTGAACTCGTCGATCAGCGGCGGGAGCAGCAGTAGGCCGATCAGCACGAGCACGCCGGCGACGACCGCGTAGACAGCGAGGATCGCGAGCGCGCGCGGCAGCCGTAGCCGCTGCTCGAGCAGGTTGACCGGCGCGCTCAGCGCGACCGCGACGAAGACGGCCAGGATCGCCAACAGCAGCACGTGGCGCAGCAGGAAGGCGACGTAGATGATCCCGACGATCGCCGCGACGGTCAGCACGGTTCGCGCCGTCGGGCTGACGTCGATCCGCCGTCGTGTCGGCCTGCCGGCTGCCGTCGACTCCATCCAGAGCTAGTACCACGCGCGCGCGGCCAATCCTGCGCGAGCCTGCGCGAGCGCCCCTGCTAGTTTCGTCCGCTGCCTCCTCCCCGATCCTCGCGAGGTCCATGTCTCTTCTGCTCGCGCGCCTGGCGCGCACGATCACCCACCACTGGAAGCGCAGCGCGGTCGTCGCCGTGCTCGCGATCGTTCTGCTCGGCGCCGCGGCTGGCGCGGGCGGTGAGGCCGCCGACGACTTCAACGTCCCGGGAACCGAGTCGCAGCAGGCGCTCGACCTCTTCCGCGACCACAGCCCGGCGTTTGCCGGTGCCGACTCGACAGTCGTCTTCAGCGTCGAGAGCGGCACGCTCGACGAGCCGGAGCGGCGCGCGGCGATCGAGGGAGCGGTCGCGAAGGTCCGCGATCTGCCCGGCGTGGAGCAGTTCGGCGACCCGTTCGCCAAGGGCGCGGCGATGTCCGACGATGGGCGGATCGCCGCCGTCGACGTCCGCTACGACGTCGAGCCCGACGACATCGAGCGCGAGGACGGCGAGGCGCTCGAGGACGCCGCCCGCACGGCGGAGTCCGCCGGTGTCGACGTCTCGATGCGCGGCGTCGTCGTCGACGTCGCCTCGGAGCAGGAGGCGCCGGTCGGCGAGCTGATCGGCGTGCTGATCGCGATCGTCCTGCTGACACTGCTGTTCCGCTCGCTCTCCGCGATGTTCGCGACGCTCGTCGGCGCACTGATCGGCGTGATGACCGGCCAGATGCTGCTCGCCGCGCTCGCCAAGCCGCTCGGCCTGCCGGAGTTCGCGCCGGTGATCGCGATGATGCTCGGCCTCGGCGCCGGCATCGACTACGCGCTGTTGATCATCGGCCGCTACCGCGAGCAGGTCGCCGCCGGCGACAGCACGCGCGACGCGTCCGCGAAGGCGGCCGCCACCTCCGGGGCCTCGGTCGTCGCGGCCGGCCTGATCGTGATGGTCGCGATCGCCGGCCTGCTGGTCGTCGGCATCCCGTTCATCGGCAAGCTGGGGATCGGCGCCGCGCTCGCGGTCGGGGCCGTCGTGGTCTCGGCGCTGACGATCCTGCCGATCATGATGGGGGCGCTTGCCCGCTGGCTGAAGCCGAGGAAGCCCGAGCACGTGCTGCCTTCGCCCTTCTTCTCGCGCTGGGGCGAGATCGTCAGCGGCCGGCCGTGGGTCGCGATCGGCGCCGCCGTCGCGCTGCTGCTCGTACTCGCCTTCCCGGTCACCCAGCTGCGCCTCGGCCAGCCCGACGACGGCAACCAGCCGGAGGGTAAGACGCAGCGGATCGCCTACGACCTCCAGAACGAGGCGTTCGGCGCCGGCTCGAACGGCCCGTTCTTGCTCGCGGTCGACACGCCGAAGTCCGATCCGGACGTCGAGCGTCAGCTCGACGAGCTTGCCGATGCCTTGCGCGAGACGCCGGGGATAGAGAGCGTCGCGCCGCCGGCACCGAGCGACGACGGCGAGATGGCGACGATCTTCGCGATCCCGACCACAGCGCCCCAGGACGCGAAGACCAGCGACCTGCTCGAGCGGCTGCGTTCCGACACGATCCCGGCGGCCGTCGCCGGCACGCCGCTGAAGGTCTACGTCGGCGGCAACACCGCCACCTTCGACGACCTCTCGGACAAGGTCGCCTCGCGGCTGCCGCTGTTCATCGCCGTCGTGATCGGCCTGTCGGTGCTGCTGCTGATCGTGGCGTTCCGGTCGATCTGGGTCCCGCTCGCCTCGGCCGCCTTCAACCTGCTGTCGATCGTCGCCGCCTACGGCGTAGTCACCGCCGTCTTCCAGGAGGGGATGGGCGCCAGCCTGCTCGGCGTCGACAGCGGCGTCCCGATCGTCTCGTTCATCCCGGTGATGATGTTCGCGATCCTCTTCGGGCTAAGCATGGACTACAACGTCTTCCTGCTCTCGCGGATCCACGAGGCCTACAACGAGGGCGACGCGCCGCGCGCCAGCGTGATCCACGGAATGGGACGGATCGGCAAGGTGATCCTGTTCGCCGGCCTGATCATGGCCGCGGTCTTCCTCGCCTTCGTCAGCCAGCCGGACGTGATCGGGAAGATGATGGGGCTTGGGCTCGGCGCGGCGATCCTGATCGACGTGCTGATCGTCCGTCTGGTGATCGCGCCCGCGGTGGTGACGCTGCTCGGCGACAAGGCCTGGTGGCTGCCGGGCTGGCTCGACCGGATCCTGCCGAACGTCTCGCTCGAGGGCCATCTGGTCCAGGGGCTGGACGGCAAGGAGGAGCCCGAGGTAGCGTCAGTCGCGTGAGCGACGTCCCCGGCAGCAGCCAGATCCAGATCACGTACATCGGCGGCCCGACCGCGCTGATCGAGGTCGGCGGGCTGCGGTTGCTGACCGACCCCGTCTTCGACCCGCCCGGCGGCAAGTACAGCTTCGGGCTCGGAACGGGGTCGGAGAAGCTCGACGCGCCGGCGATCGCGCCGGATGCGCTGGGGCGGATCGACGCCGTGCTGCTCAGCCACGACCACCACGCCGACAACCTCGATCCGGCGGGGCGGGCGCTGCTGCCGTCGGTGGGGACGGTGGTCACGACGACCTCGGGCGCCGGCCGGCTGCGCGGCAACGCGCTCGGCCTCGACCCCTGGGCGGCGACCACGCTCCAGGCCGCCGGCGGCCCGCCGATCAAGGTAACCGCGACGCCGGCTCGTCACGGCCCGCCGCTCAGCCATCCCCTCGTCGGCGACGTGATCGGCTTCATGCTCGAGTGGGAGGGCCAGCGCGACGGCGCCTTCTGGATCTCCGGCGACACCGTCTACTACCGCGGCGTCACCGAGGTCAACGAGCGCTTCGACGTCGGCACCGCCCTGATCCACCTCGGCGGCGTCCGCTTCGCGATCTCCGGCCCCGCCCGCTACACGATGAACGCCAAGGAGGCCGCTCGTGTCGCCAGCGAGTTCGGCCTCAAGACCCTGCTCCCAATCCACTACGAGGGCTGGAAGCACTTCCGCGAGGGTCGGGCAGACGCCGAGCGCGAGTTCGCCGCCGCGGGCGTCGCCGACCGCGTACGCTGGCTCGGCGCGGGCGTCGCGGAGCCGGTCGAGGTCTAGCCGGCCGCGCGGGTCGGACTTGTTTTCTCGCACACATCCGTGCGAGACTCGCTTTGGTGGGAATGAGGGTTCTCCGTAAGAGGGCGGCGTTGGGGCTGTGCGCATGTGCGTTGTCGCTTCCCGTCGTCGCTCCCGCCAGCGGTCAGCAGCCGCCGATCGAGCTCAAGCCGAGTTTCACGCTGAAGATCGGGAAGCACGTCACGAAGCTCGATGCTCGTAGCGTCGCGTTAAGCGGCTCGATCGGCCACATCCAGCCCGATGGCAGCGAGCCGGCTCAGGTGATTGGTGGGAGCCTGTGGCTCCCACGTGGAATCACGCTGCGCGGAGGCGAGCTCCCCTCCTGCTCGGCGAAAGTCGTCAGTCGTTATCGGAGCGTAGACGCCTGCCCTCGAGGTTCGATCGTGGGTAGGCCTAGTCACGGCATCGCGCTCGATGGCGCCTCTGCTTCGATCGTCGACGGATTCGGCCATGCCGACTACGAGTTCGTCAACGGCGGCGCACGGCGTGTCTGGGCATTCATGACCCTCTACCGTCCGGCGCTGGTGCAGGAGCCTGTCGCGATCGACTTGCACCGGCTGCGCGGACGAAGGTGGTCCTACCGGCTCGACTTCAAGATCCCCCAAACGCTGATGATTGTTGCGGGGGTCCCGGTCTCGCTTTTCAGCTTCGACTTCGATTTCGACGGCATCGAGCGCGCACCGGGATACATCACCTTCGACCGTCGTTGTCCCAAGCGAGGCCATTTCGCCTACCGTGCACGCTTGGCCTTCCAGCACAACGACGGAACGACGAGCGAGTCCAGCCGGCGTGGGCCGTTGGTCTGCCGGCCGGTGCGATGACAAGCCAGGGTGGCACGACAACGATTCTCGTGGCCTTGGCGGCGCCGGCACGGTCTCGCGGCGCGGGCGTCTCAATTGTGGTCAGGGCGCAGTAACTCGACGACCTCCTCGTCGGTCGTCTGGGTGAAGTCGTCGTACCAGGCTCCGACGCCGCCGAAGCGGAGCGGGGTGGAGAGGCAGATGAGCTCGCCGAGCTGGTCTCGGAGGTAGCTGACGGCGGTGGCGGGACATACGGGGACGGCGGTGATGACGCGAGTGGCGCCGCGCTCGCGCAGCATGCGGGCGGCGGCGATCGTGGTGACGCCAGTCGCGATCCCGTCATCGACGAGGACGACCTCCCGGCCGCGG
>CAMLNW010000001.1 GCA_946481495.1 uncultured Actinomycetes bacterium | reverse complement strand
GAGATCGCGACGTTGCAGTACCCCGTCCGGATCTGTCTCAGCTAGGTCGTTCGCTTGGATCTCGGCCGACTCTGGGACGAGTGGCTGAAGCTCGATGACCACACTTGACGAGAAGTTCAAGGTCGTAAGAAGAACCTGGGCATCGAGCGCAGCCAGGAGGCTGTGAAGCCGCACCAGGAACTCACCGACTACCTCTGGCGCGCCTCCAACAGAAGTCAGTCCATCTCCATCGAATACCGCGCGAAGCCTCTCCCCCAAAACTGGCGCTACCGCATAGTTGCGAGTGTCCTTCGGAAGCGTCTGACGAATCAGGTCGAATAACTCCGTCTTTCGACGGGGCGCATCGTCTGTTAGCGCTTGCTCAGCACCAACAGAATCGATGTCCGTGGACTCCTCGCCTGCGTCTCCCTCTTGGGCATCACTCATCTAAGCCCGAAGAATAAGAGAACGATCTCCGCAACGAGTGCCAGACCACCGACCGCACAGGAAATTCCCACTGCTAGAACCGCGCGACGACGGTCCTGGTTGCTATCCGCCCAGGCCGCCTCCTCCTGAATAGCCCGTCCCGCGAGAGTTGCCAGTACGGCATGTTGTGCCTCGTCGTCGTCTGGATTGAGCCAGGCGTCGAGCAGAGTTCCAGCGCCAATCAACTTCATTTCACGAGGCCGGTCGAGCCAGAACACCAACACCCCGACTGCCACTACGAGCCCCACGGCAGCCCCAGCGCCGGCAAGGGCAATCCGGACTTGCTCCGCGCCAGACAGGAGAACGTCTCCGCCGGATTCCCTTCCTACGCTCGTTAGGAATCCTGCTTGCACTGCCGTAAACAGTGCCGCTGTAAAGGCGATCGTGTTACGTCCACGCACGTACAAGCTCTCAGCGGCCGCGCGCTCGCGCTGGGCGGCCGCAATCGCCAGGGCAATGACCTGCTTGATGTCATCACGGAGATCCTCGTCAAGGCGAGGTCTGTCCTCGTGCGGGACCGCCGAAGGACGAGCAGGAGCGACATCCACCAGCGCCTCCTTGGCCGCACCGCGACGTGACGCCTTCGCAGCCTGTCGGTGGCGCCAGGAGAAGAGATTGGTGCGCGCCATGATGCCGTCTCCCATGCTTCGAACCTACCTTAGAGTCGCACCCGGCGTCTCAGTTGAGGCCGCAACGTGCGGGTGTCCACCTGGGTACCCAGCGTCAGCGTCAGCCAACATGAAATTGCTGGCTGGTTGTGATCGCTGATGGGCCCGAGCTACGAGTCCGGCCAACGGAGCATAGACTGCCTTTCGTTTCCGAAAATCGCCGAAAACCAAAACGTCGTGCTAGCCTGTCGTCCATGCCCTCGTCGCCAGTTAAGCCGAAGCGGACTCGTAGCCAGGCTGGCCTCGCGCTGGTCGACACCGAGCAGATGCTCGATCAGGTCGCGCGTGAGCGGGAGGCGCTAGAGCAAGGGTCGGCCAAGGATCTGCGCCCGCAGGTGAGTGACTTCCTGGAGCAGATCGAGGCGACAGCGCTTCGGCTGCGAGACACCCTCGGCGACGTGGGGATCTCCGTCGAGCAATCCGCACGTCGCCTTCAGGTATCTCCGCCCACGATCCGCAAATGGATCGGCGAGGGCCTCCTCGATGCGATCCCCGACCGCAAGCCAGTCGAGGTCGATCCGCGCAGCGTCGTGAGGGTCGAGCGGGTGCTGGAGAACGTCAGGAAGAGCTACCCGTCGCGGGAGTGGACGCGAGCGCTGGCGGCGTTCCTGCACGACCGGGATCTGCTGGAGAAGCTCGGTGTCGCTGAGGCGATCGACGAGGCCGAGCGCGGCGAGTACGTAGACCGCTGACCTCGGTAGGTTCCGCCGCATGGCGAGCCGGGACCGCTTCAAGATCCAAGCGACGCCGGCGGCAGACAGGGCCATCCGCGACCTGCGAGGCACCACCGCCAAGCGCTACGCCCAGTTCGAGAACGAGCTACGCGCCAAAGGCTGCGCCGCCGCCGGGTATCGGCTGCTCGCGCCCGATCGTGGCGATTTCTCGGTCTACTGCTGCAAGCACCTAGACCGCCGCTGGCGAGTCGTAACGACCTTCGCTCCCGGTGTTACGCGGATCGTCGCGGTCGGCGAACACGACGGGCAAGCCTTCTACAGTGGGCTCGCATCGACGCTGAAGATCAGCCCCGTCGGCTCTCAGCGAGAGGCCAAGCCTCCGTGCTGTGGCGATGATGGCTGGCCCACTGTCGGGCGGTCTAAGCAGCGTTCAGGTCACTGACCACGCGCCCGCCGCCCTACCCAGCCTGCTGTTGGCTGATCCCGCCGGCCGGCCCTCAGGAGGTCGGCGACGCGGTGGGCGATCTGCTCGATGTCATCGAGGTCGAGTTGCACTAACGACGACGACGCAATGTCCCCGTCGGAATCGCATCACCGTCTCCCCCGCTGGCTAGGTCAGGTCGCCGTGAATCCGCTTCGCCTTGGCGAGTTCGGCCTGGGCCTCCTCAAAGGAAACCTCGGCGCGGGACTGCCGACGCCCTTGCCAGATCCCGATGGAAGTGACCTTCTTACTGGGATATAGCTGCTGGAGGGCCTGCGAATAGACGGCTGCGATCAGCGGCGCGTCGTCTGTCTCGAAGTCCGGACCGTCCCACATAACGATCCGACCTGCGACACCATCGCCATCAGCCAGGACGACATCGACAGTGACCTCGACTGGACCCGAATCCCAAACCACCACGGTCTTTCGGTCAAGGCCAATGACCCTGCGGCCGTCGGCAGCGGCTGCCCTTGTGTACTCGATCACGCCGTTGATCGTGTTCTGCGCATTGCTAGCCATGCTCGGGTTGGTGTGATTCGCCCACTCACCCAGCTTGCTCTCGGCCGCATAGCGGATCGCTGCCGCCGCACCGTCGTCGTGAAATGCGCGAACCGCCCTTCGAGCGATCGTCGTCGGCAAGACCATGAAAGGCGGTGGCTCCTCCGTGCCTGAGGGCGGCTCATAGTCGGGCTCGCGGATCGCACGCGAGATGTTCGCCGCAGTAACCATCTGTTCCCATTCTCGCACGGGCCTCTAGCCAACTAACCGTCACGGCCCGAAGTCAAGTCCGCGATCGAGGTCTGGGGTCGGTGGGTTGACGAACATCTCGGCAAGGTCGATGGCTTGTTGGAAGTCGTCGAACTGGCGGCCGGTGAGGGAGGTGGTGTCGGTGATGTTGGGGTCTGGGAGCTGTCCGTATTGGAGGGCGTAGGACTCTTGGGCGGCGGCTGCCCGCTCCCATTGCTCGCGGTCGGCGGGACTCCCGGGCCGCTCGCCTAGCTGTCGCTCGATCTCGGGGTCTACGTCGAGAGACACGGTTCGGGTCGCGCGCCAGTAGGCGTCGGCTCGGCGGGCGGCCAGTTTGCGGTCGATGGCTGCGGCTTCGACTATGTCCAGTTCGTTCTTGTCGAGCCACTGGTCAACGTCGAAGCCCGCGGCTTGGTCGGTGCGGTCGGTTAGCTCTTGGCGGCTGTTCTCGATCGCGCGTTCGAGCTGGGCGAGGCGGTCTTCTAGGAGGGTGCGTTGGCGGCGGTCGCGTCGTTTCTCGCTGAGCTGTTCCAGCTCGGCTTGTGCGTTGTCGCGTAGCTGTTCGATGTGCACGACGCTGCTGGCGGCGCGCTCGATCAGCTTGGCGTCTCGGGCGCGGCGTGCTTGGTTGGGGATCGAGGTCAGCAGCGTTCGGCCTCGGTCTTGGATCTCAAGCAGCTCGGCGGTGGACAGGTCGCCTATCCGTGTGTCGATCTCTGTCTCGTCTACGGCTAGGTGCTTGGCGCGCTCGGTGCCGAGCCGGCTCTCGAACATCGAGTACAGATCGCGTTCCTCGAGCGCGGGTTCGCCGGGCGGCTGACGGTCGTCGGGATCGGGCACGTTGACGTAGAAGCGGGCGTAGTCGGTGTGGCGTGAGGCGGCGACATAGCCCAGCTCGCGGGCGAGGTTGGGTGAGGCGAGGACGAAGCTCTGCCTGGTGGTCATGCCTTGGGACTTGTGGATCGTCATGGCGTAGCCGTGATCGACGTGGCCGTCTGCGAGGTAGTCGGCGGGGAGCCGGACGGCCGGGCCGTTGTCGAGCTGGACGGTCAGCGCGACGGCCTGGTGGTCGATCCCGACGACCGTTGCGCGGTTGCCGTTGCGCAGGAGATGGCGGCCGTCTTGGTCGGTTCGGTCGACGGGTCGGTTGCGCAGCGCGAGCACTCGGTCGCCCTGGGCGAAGCTGCGGCCGTTGACGGTGAGCGCTGTGGCGTCGTCCAGCTCGCCGGCGGCGACCCTCGTGGTTCGGGCTAGGTGGTTGAGGTCGGCTACCTCATCGCGGCGGCCGGCGAGCATCACCGTCTGCTCCATCCCGTGCTCGCGAGCGGCGACGTACCAATCCGATACCAGCGCCCTGGTCTGCTCGTCGGCGCTCCGGCACGGCGCCAGCCGACCGTGTCGGTCATAGGCAGCGATCCACTCCGACAGGTCGCCGTGGCGCAGCTCGTCCAATGCCGAGCGGTCCCAAGCATGGCTCTGGCGGTGAACCTGCGACAGCTCGACCGCCCCGAGCCGATCCGCGAGGCCGGCGAACCCGCCACCCGCCTCGACCGCTGGGACCTGGCGCTCGTCGCCGATCAGCACGACCTTGGCCTTCGCGGCGGCGGCGTGGTCGAGCAACTGGGCGAGGCGGCGGGTGTCGACCATGCCGGCCTCGTCGACGACCAGAACGGCGCGGTCGGGGAGCTGCCAGTCGCCGCCGCGCTCCAGGTCGCGTAGGAGACCGTGAACGGTGTAGCTGTCGATCCCCGCGCGGGCGTGCAACTCGTCGGCAGCACGTCCGGCGAGCGCTGCGCCGATCACGCGGTAGCCCTCGCGCTCCCACAGCTCGCGCGCCGCGTCGATCGCCGTGGTCTTGCCAGTGCCGGCCTTGGCTCGGACAACCTGAACACCGTCGCCGGAGCCGACGAGCTGGCGGACCATCGCCTGCTGCTCATCGGACAGCACCAACCCGCCAGGCCGGCGCTCGAACCGCTCCCCCTCCCCCAGCACGACAACACCCGCGCCCTCACCAGTCCGGCCGGCGGCCTGGTCGATCATCCGCGCCTCGACCTCCAGCATCTCCGGCGTCGTCAACAGCGGCTCGCCGCGACGGTCCAGCGGCGCGGCCGGCCGGATCGCCGCGCCAGCTGCGCTCCCATCCAGCGCGACGACCTGATCCGAGGCGATCAGCCGATCCGCCGCCTGCTCGATCTGCTCGACCGACGCGCCCCGGCCATGACGAGCTGCCAGCTCGCGCACCACATCCCGACGTGCGAACGCCGATCGCTTGGCAGTCAACCCCTCGGGGCCAACGACCTCGGAGACGGCCGCGCCGAGCTCGCGACGGTCCGCCGGCTCGAACACGGCACGCTCGACGGTGCCACTCATCTCGTCAGGGCCGAAGCCATGCTCTTCGGCGAGCGCCCGCCACTGGCCGCGCTGCTCGGCCAGGTCGAAGGACTGCTTGGCCCGCCGGGTGGAGAGCGCCGCGATCTCCGACTCCCTTGCCGATCCCGCGCGGCCGTCGCGGCCGAGCGCGTCGAGGATCTGGGCGCGGCGCTTGGAGAGCGCCTTGGTCAGCTCGGGCGGGACGCCGACGATCTCGGCGGCGCCCTTGTGGACCTCGCTCCACTCGACGCCCAGCTCTGTAGTCAGTCGCTCGCGCAACTCGGCCTGGAACAGATAGCCAGCCGCGAGCTTCTGCTCGAACAGGTCGCGAGCGTCCAAGGTGCGCCATGCATGCTCGACGCCCTCCCGCTTGCCGCAGTGGGTCATGTTCGCCACCAGGACGTGAACGTGGATCTGCGGGTCGCCCTCGCGGCTGAAGCGATGCGGGAACACCGCCGCGACGAACCCCTCCCCCTGGAGCGCGACCTTCCCGCCCGCCCCGGCGCGCGACGTACAGGCGTGGCGCTCCATGTAGTCGAACGCCGCCGACGCCGCGCCGTGGGTTGCCTCCCAGACCTTGGCGGCGATCTGCGGCCGGTCGTACTCATCCGCGAGCGCCCACAGCGTCGAGACGGACTTCGGCACGGCCATCTGCAAGTCGATCCCCCGCACCGACCCCGGCCCCGGCACCCTGCCGAGCTGGTCGCCGCTCAGCGGATGCCGGCGCTCGAACACAGCCTCTAGCTCGCCGTCGTCGACCTCGCCCGACAGGCCGAGCTGCGCCGCGCCACTCCCGGCCCAGGTGCCGGGAGCCTCGCCGTGGCCGGCGTAGTAGTCCTCCGCCCCGCGAGCTACCTGCTCGGTGTAGTACTCAGCCGACCGCCAATGACCGCCGCCCGTACCGCCGATCTTGCCGATGGTGAGCATCCATAGACGAAGACGCGACCGAGGCCCTTCTGTGTGATCGCACCGCGAGAGTGCATGTGTGTGATGGCTGTTGGCGGTTTGGAGGGGATGGCGTGAGAAGGGGTAGCTGAGGGCGGGAGTGAGGGGGTCGGAGGAAGGCGGGAACGGTGGGAAGCGGGTAGGAGTGGGCGGGGCCGGGTGGAGCCGGTCGGTGGATGGGTGGAGCGGAGGCGAGGCGGGCCGGTGGGTCGCGGGCCCGTGCTGCGCTAGCGCCGCTTCTTCGGCAGCCGCCGCGTCACCGCTGCCGCCAGCTCGTCAACTGACACGCCGAGCGCCTTGGCGATCCTGAGCATGACGACGAACGTGACGGCGTTACGGCCCTGCTCGTAGCGGCCGTACTGGGCTCGGTGTAGACCGGCGGCGTGGGCTGCGTCCTCTTGGCTGAGGTCGGTGCGGCTGCGGTACTCGCGGAGGACTTCTCCGACGATTTCGTTCTCCCCTTGCGCCATGGCTGCCGGCAATCTCGGGGGAAACGGTTGCGATGGCTACTACACATCAGTAGCATCATCGGGGTATGGGTTTGCTAGCCCTGCCCGCCCGTTCGCCGTTACTCGAGGCCCTTGAGCTGGCGCTCGGCTTCCTCGGCGATCTCCGATGCTGGGATACCGAGCCGGGTGGCGATCTGCACGACGGTCAGAAAGCTCGGCGCGTTCTGCCCAGCCTCGTAGCGGCCGTACTGCGCGCGATGCAGCCCGGCCTTGTCGGCCGCGTCCTCTTGGCTGAGGCCAAGCCGCTCGCGCACCGAGCGCAGGACGTGGCCGACGATCCTGTCTTCGGGCTTCGGTGAGTCGTGGGGCACGCCGTGCATCTCACGGGGTACGGCCCTCCAGCACCACTACACATCTGTAGCATCATGCGGGCGGGGCGCCCGTGAACGAACGCCGCAAGGCGCGCGCCGAGCGCGCGCACGACATGTACCAGGGCTACCTACGTGGCATGACGTTGGCACAGGTCGGCGCGCTCTACGGCATCGGTCCCGAGCGCGTCCGCCAGCTCTTCTATATGACCCGCCTACCCACACGCAAGCGAGAGTGGCGACCGCCCGGTCATCCTCAGCAAGATAGCCGCCCTGCCACCCGCCCCTAGCCCATGCGCGTTTTGGAGGTCGAGAGGAAGACCATTGCGCAGCCGCGTTACTTCGACGGCTCAGGCGCTCTGACCTGACGACGAAGGGCCTCAACCCCTGCCTCGATCGCTTCATCATCGGGAGCCATACTGGCCCAGTCAGTCCAGAAATCTCGGGTTTGGCTATCAGGATGGACCGCCGGAGGATCGAAGCGCAGTCGCGTCGGCAGCAACATCGCGTCCCCCAACACGAGCGCCTCCCCTTTGTCGAGGAGGGGCATCACATCGACGAGCGCCGCCAGGGCATCCGGCATTAGCCTCCGCACAACGCCCTGATCTCTGTCATTGGTCAGCCGCATTACTACGAAGTTGTTGCATTGGCTGAGAATCGTGCGACTTACGTCTGCCGGACGCTGGCTGACCACCATGAGCCCGACGCCGTACTTCCGCCCCTCCTTGGCGATGCGCTCGAATACTTGGAGTGCGCGGCGCTCCAGCGCGCCGCTCTCCTCCCGCGTCGGAAGATAGAGATGGGCCTCATCGCATACAACACAAAGTGGTGTACGCGTGGCTGGGTTCATCCAGAACTGCACGTCGTAGAGCACCCTGGCAAGCGCGGCAGCGACGAGTGGCAGCACGTCAGAGGGAACCTCGGAGAAGTCCACGATCTTGATTCCCGGAGCGTCGTCGCTAGACGAAAGCAGACGCCGCACCAGGTGAGGCAGCCACTCGTACTCCGACGATGCCTCCGGCGGGGCGAACATGAACCCGTAGCGACGATCACTGATGCGCGTCTCGATCCGTGCGACCAGCCGGCCGAGCTTCCCGTGAAACGGCCCGTTGATGAGCTTGTTGTCTTTCCCCTCAGGAACTTTGCCGACGTTGTCGGCCTTGAGGCGCTCTACAAGCTCATCCATTGAAAATGGGATAGGTGAGTCAAGCGTGAAGCTCTCTGCGACTTCGTCGGCTTCGTGCTTCTGTAGATAGGCCAGCTTCAACTCGGAGAGGTGGTAGCCAATCCGCGCGTGTTGGTTCTGCGCTGACTGCTCGCTCGTGTCAACGAGCAGCTCGGTCAAGTCCTCCCGAGTGAGCATCCAATACGGCAGGTAGATGACATTAGGGTCCTCTGGGTCGTCGCCCGGCCCGGCGATGCGCAGGCCCTGCGCGATTGCCTGCTCGCCCTGGTCGGCCATTGTGAGCGGGCCGTACTCGCCGTGCATGTCGAGCACCAGCAGGTTCGGATAGCGGAGCTGCCGAGCCTTCTCAAGGATTAGCGCGACACTCCACGACTTCCCGGCCCCCGTGCTTCCGAGAAGGGCCGCGTGCCGTTGAAATAGCCGGTTGCCGTCGGCTACGGCGACTGCTGATGAATCGGAGACGAACCGGCCGAGCACCAGCCGCTGCTCGGCCGGTACCTCCTCCGCAAGAGTCGCCATGAGCCCTTGCAGTGTCTCGCCCTCTATCAACCACGCTGGCTTATCGATCTGCGGAAAAGAGTCCGCGCCGCGCTTAAAGGCATTCGCGCGGCTGCCATCTCTGGTCCGAAATGTTCCGACTAGGACGACGCGCACGAGATCACGCGGCTGCTCCAGGACTACAGCCTCCTCGGTGGCATCGTCGATTCCAGCCTCCTCATGAAGTGCGCGCGTAATCGAATCGACTATGCCGATCAGATACTCCGTTGAGATCGCTCCCGCAATCGCGATGAGATTTCCCACGCTCATCCGCGTTACGACATCCTCATCATCAACGGTCACGAGGACGCGGTTCGTGTCCACCCTGCCAACTCGGCCCAGGGGTGAACCTGAATCGAGGGTGATAGACGTCTGCGATGAAGTCACGTCAGTACCTCCTTGATCATCGGCCCGAGACTCCACATCTGCGACGCCGGTAGCTCTGTTGTCTTATCTGCTCCGTGGTAAATCTGCGTGGCGTCGCCGGGAGCTGCCTCAGCACCGATCGCCTGACTTGCCTGCGCTAGAACCTCTAGCGCATTCGTGGACAACTCCTTAGCGGCAACGAAGGCGGGTGCACCGGCCTTAAGTCGGCTTTGTAGCTCGTGCTGAAGGTGGTCATCATTGAAACCGAACCCGAGGATCAAGAAGCATCGGGCCTCCCGAATTGCCTCATTGGCGTGACTGCGGTGCTGCTCGAACGGTGCCTCGTAGCCTCGACGGTATTTCGAGCCACCCGGTGTAATCACTAACGGCGCCCCTCCCGCAGCTAGCAGCGTTCGATATGGCTCGACCTCGCCTCGGCGCCAGTCAAGGCTCCCGTGCGGCTTGAGAACCGTGATATGCGCCCGCTTCATTAGCCGCGTGTGGCGGCCACTCCCGCGGACTACAGTGCGATAAGCCTCACGGCTAGCTTGCGGATCAAGGCGGCCGTGATAAGCGCCATCGAACATCGTGTCGACCGGGCAGTGCGCCGCCTCGGCTGCGATCTCAAGCAGCCGGTCGTAGTTGGTAGTGATCACGGTCGCGCCGTCAGCCGTGGGCAGGTGCGGGATCAGCTGCGCGAACGGTAGAAGGTGCAACTCTGCGTGGTGTTCGCGTAAGAGGCGGGTCTCACCCTGAGCTACGCAACTAGCAACCTCGGTCGTCACGGCTTGGAGCAGATCGCTGTCCTCATCAAGGTCGTCGAATGCTGCCTCGAGATCCGTCCCTCCTTCGAGCTTTTCGGCGTACGGTCCCCACTCTTCAGGGGCGACCGTTTCAGGCATGGACTTCAGCAGGTGCTTGCCAAGCGCGGCAGTAGATGGGAGGCCTTGGGCGACCGAAAGGCCTGAGCCAACGACCGTGACGAGGCCCTTTCGGAACAATCGCTGAATATGGCTCGCTACGTCCGCAGAGTCCAAAACTTGCCCCCCATTCCCTCGTCTGACCGGGCAACTCTAGCTCGCGCCCTCATCGGGGGGCGGCTGACAATCGGCGCTCGCGCTGAGTAGATCGTGGCCAGGACTTGACACACCTACACGGCGAAGGAGGAGGATGGCCGAGCTAGGTTGAGCTGATTGCGAGCAGGCATTCGCTGGGGAGCGTCGCGCTCAGGCCGTGCCGATCGCCCAGCTCCGCAGCAAACCGGAGAATCGTCTTGGAATCAGATGTAACGAAATAGTCCGCGCTAGCGCGAATCGCCTGAAAGGCGTGCTGAGCGTCCAGCTCGTCAGGAAGAAGCCCTTTCAAGCTGGTGTAGAGCGGATCTTCGCGACGGCCGCCTCCAACCCCAAGGAGGGTCAAACCGCTATCCGTCCATTCCGCGCGAGCTACGGGAACATCCCGAAGCAGTAAGTAGACAGTCTCGTGAGGCGAGCGGAAACGCTCGGGAACACGTGATATCTCCTCTTGAGCTACCTCAGAGGTAACAAGATCGAGGCGACCAGACTTGTAGAGGCGGAGCAGAGCGCGGACGGCATCCTGCTCAGCCGGCGCTAGGTCTTCTCTGGCGATCCCGCTGACGATGCATGTGTCTAGGTAGACGGTCGGCTTCGCCACGCCCGGAGATCGTACTGCTGTGCTGCGGATCGGCACGGATGATGGAGCGTTCCCATCCATATGATCACCCCGTTGCGCCTCACGTTCCTAAGCCGCATCACGGCTTAGGTGGTCGTGCCGCTGAGGATCGAGAAGCCGGTCGAACGCGGCGCCCTGCAAGGCGCGGTCGCGACGCGCACAGACCTTGGCGTAGACGCGCATGGTCATGCGGGGATCGCGGTGGCCGACTTGTTGCATGACGTAGGGGACTGAGTAGCCGGTCTCCAGGGCGAGGCTGATGTAGGTGTGGCGGAGGATGTGGGGGGTGACGTGGGGTAGGGGGCGCTCGCCGCGCTCTTGGCGGCGGCTGTTGGCGAGTTGCGTTGCGGGTGCGAAGACCTGGACGTTGGCCTGGCCCTTGTCGCGACGGCGGCCGTTGCTGTCGGGGAAGGCGGGGTCGTCGTGGCTCATCGGGCCGCGTGACTTGAAGTAGGTCGTGATGGCGTCCACAAGGCGGTCGGTGAGGTAGACCTCGCGGACACCGGCCTCGGTCTTGGCGTCGAGGACCTGGAGCTTGGCGTGGCGGAGGTCTACGTCGCCAACGTCAAGGTCGCATAGCTCGGTGACGCGCAGGCCGGTGCCGGCGAGGACCAGGACGAACACGGCGTCGGCCTCCGCGCGGCAGGTGTCGAACCCGAGACCGGCTTGTCGACGCTTGGCCTCCTGGTAGTTGTAGATCGCGGTCGACTCGGCGACCCGCGCTCGCCTGGCGACGGCCTTCCACGGCAGGCCGTCCTCGTCGCGGAGGCGGACGATCAGCTCGGCTCGCGCGGCGACGTGCGGGCGTTGGCGCTGAAGTGGCCGGGGCGTCCCGGCCGCCGCGATCAGATCGGCCAGCTCGTCGGCCTCCAGGGCGGCCTTGAGTCGCGGGCGCTCCTTGAGTCGCCAGCTCGCCGCCGGGTTGGCGAGCGGATCGCCCCAGCCGTTGCTCGCTGCCCGGGTGAACAGGCCTGTGAGGTAGACGAGGGTGCTGTTGATCGTCGCGTCGGTCAGCGGGCGCAGCGCGCCGCCGTTGGGGCCGGCCAGGTACTTGTCCTGCTCGCGGAGCTGGACGATCCGGTCGCGCTGCTCGACCTGGTGGTCGGTGTAGGCGACCACGTCGCGCTCAGTGATCCGGCTCGGCCGCCGGTTCTTGAAGAACGGGATCAGGTGGGTCTCGAACGCCCAGGTCAGCCGGGTCATCGTGCTGGACCGGAGCTGGCGCGACCGCTTGTGCTCGAGGTACATCCGAGCGACCTCGGCGAAGCCGGGCTCGCGCTTCGGCGTCTTCGCCTCAGAGGGCGGTACCCAGCGGCCGAGTCGGATGTCCTCCAGAACGTCCTTGAGCTTGCGCGCCGCCGATAGCGGGGTCGCTCCGTCGCGCTCGTCGCCGAGGTCGATCGTCACGCGCTCGCCATCGACCATGAGCCGCGCCCTGAACTTCGACGTGCCGTCCGCGCGGACGGTCTCCTTGACCTTGGGTGAGGTCGGTCGTGCCATTGCCTATCGCTCCTTCGATCTGGAGCGCAGCCGTCTCGACTTCGCACGCGGCACATGGATCGCCATCGAAAGCGAAGACGCGACCGACCCTCATTCGTGCGCACAACGTCCCGGCGATTACCGACGATTCAGTCGGAGTGCCGGGGTTTTGGCACGGGTTTTGCCACAACCGCCATATAGGCCGCTTTCGGCCTCTGCCCGGGGTGGCTGTCGGTGTCGTCGGAACCCGCATCGCTTCTGGGTTCCGCTCCGATGGAGCTGAGGGGACTCGAACCCCTGACCTCTGCCATGCGAAGGCAGCGCTCTTCCAGCTGAGCTACAGCCCCAGGTGCCGCCTGGGCGGGCGTCTCATGCTACCGGCGTCGTCATGGTGGCGTAGGCTGTCGGTCGATGGGCGTTCTCGACGACGCGATCCGTGAGCACCTCGAGCTGAAGCGCAAGCATGGCGCCTCGGAGGGCGAGGTCGAGCAGCAGGAGCAGGAGGCGCTCGGCGCTCCGCGTGGTCGTTCGGCTGAGGCCACTGAGGCGCCTGAGGCGGTGGAGGAGCCGGCGGCCCAGGAGCCCGGGAACGACGAGCCGGACTGGGACTTCGATCCTGAGCCGGCGGAGCCTCCCGCAGATCCTGAGCCAGAGGCCGATGGTGACACGCCGCCACGCGGCTTCGAGCGCGTCGAGGACGTCGCGCCCCCGGCCGAAGGCGACGAGGACGGCGACGTGCTCGAGGAGACGCCGGACTTCCTCGAGGAGACCCCCGAGCACGACCGGCTGTGGTTCGAGCAGAAGCCGCCGCGCGACTTCGACTTCGACGACGACAAGTAGCGGTGGGCCGTCGCTCGATCCTCGCGGCGCTCTGCGCCCTAGTCGCCGCTGCCGCACTGAGTGCTTACGCCGGCGTCCAGATCGCCCGCATCGACCAGGGCGTGCTCACCTACACCGTCGTCACCGGCGCGGTGAACGTCTGGCGCGGCAACCCCGAGGTCCGGGCGACCAAGGTCCGCACGATCCGCGCCGGCCAGACTGCGCCGATTCGCGCGGGCCAGTGGATCGTCGAGAAGCCCGGGACGATCCATCGCGCCGCCAACCGCGGCAAGAAGCCGATCGTCATCTACATCTCGTCGCTGTTCCGCAACGGCGCGCCGCCGGCGATTCCCGTCGTCCGCTAGCGCGGCGCCCCGACATCCCGCGCCGCGAGCGTCGCGGCCAGTCGCGCAACCGCGCCCGCGGTGCTCCACACGGGTCGCGGTGCCGCATGGCGGCCGCAAGCGACGACGCCGCTGGGGCGGGCGCAGCGGCGCAGACGGACCAACTTGCGGTGGGTCAAGCGCAGCCATCGGTCGTGGCGTGGCAGCGCTTCGCCGGCGAGCGCTGGGCGCGCCAGCCGCAGCGCCCGCCGCGTGCGTAGCCGGACCGACCGCGATCGCGGTCGGTCCATGCGCATCCGGTCCAGGTAGCGGACGCCGCGGCGCAGAACTGTGCGCGCCGTAGGAGGTCGTTGCCGGGCTGTCGGCGCGGGGCGCGGCGGCGTCGGGGGTGGCAGCGCGCCTTCGCAGAGCGCACCGCCGACGCAGACGTCGAGCGCGTTCGAGCGGATCGCGTCGCTGCGCTCGGCCTTCAGCCGTTTCAGCCCGGGACTGTCGAAGCTCAGCACGGCGCGTCCCGCCGCGTCGGTCGTGGTCCCGCCCACCTGGGCGCCCGCGACCGGCCCGCCGTCGGTCCCGCTGTCGGCACGGATCCAGCCGTCGCGGACCGTTATCGCGATCTTCTCGCCGACCGCCGCGCGCGATGGCCCGGTCAGGCTCAGCAGCAGCGGGTGGTAGGCGGTGTCGTAGGCCCAGAGGATCTGGTCGCCGGGATCGAGATCGGTCGCACAGGCGCCGCCGCTGTAGCGCCAGTCGACGAGCACCGACCAGAACGATGCGGTCGCCGTGTTCGAGGTATCCGGACCGATGCGGTTGACGAAGAAGTCCTGGAAGTCGGGGTTCCAAGTGCCGCGCCAGACGAAGCCGCTGGCAGCCGCGGCATCGGCCAGCGCGCCGATCACGGTCGGTCGGCCGGACCCGCACTGGTGGGAGCCCGTCCCGTCGCCGCCGCTGACGGCGCGAGCTTCGGTCCGCAGCGGCCCCTCGAAGAGCGTCCCGGTGCGGCCCTCGATCCGCAGCGAGACGTCGATCGGCGCGGCCGCGGCCGGCGCAGCGATCGAGAGCGCCACGAGGGCGCTCCCGACCGTTGTGCGCCAGCCTCGCACCGTGTGCCTAGCGCTTGACCAGCGCCGTCACGCGGGTCCTCGCGATCGCGCCCGAGCTCGGATCGCGGACGATCGCCTCGATCCGGACGCGGCGCCCGCCGCGCCGTCGCGCGAGCTTGCGCAGCTTCGAGCCGAGCTGGACCTTGACCGCGCGCCGCTTGCCCGACCGGACGACGAACGTCCGGCTGCCGGCCGTCACGAAGCGGCCCTTGGCGGTGCGGTACTTGACGCGCAGAACGCCCTGGCAGCCGCTCGCTCCGAGCCCGCGTGGGCAGCGCACGGCGAGCCGCAAGCTGCCCTGCGGCCCGACCCGCAGCCGCTGGCCCTTCGCCAGCGCCGCCTTCGGCAGTCGCTGGCGCGGCGTCGGCGTGTCCAGCGGCGGCAGCTGCGGCTCGCCGGCCGCGTCGCCGTCGAGCTTCACGACGACCGCGCTGCCGAGTCCGACCGGCGCTGTGAGCTGCTGGCTGGCCGTACCGCCGTCGACGCTGACCTCCCACTTCGCGTCGCTCGCCGCGGTGACGCCGTTCATGCCGACGACGTGCGTGTCGGTACCGGCGCCCGCGAGCTTCAGCAGCGTCACGCAGTAGGCGGGGGTGGTGTTGACGGTCGCTGCCTGGAGCACCTCGGCGACAGTCGCGCCGACGGGCGCGGTCACCGAGCACGCCCGCTCGGCGCCGGGCCGGTCGGTGCCGTGGTCGAGCACCAGCGTCAGTGGGACCTGCGTGTCCTCGGCAACGGCCGGAGCCGGGCGGACGGTCGGGTCGGCCGGATCCTCACGCTCTGGCGGCGTCGTACCGAAGCCGTCGCCGATCAGCGCGGTGACGGACTCCTGGGTCGCGTAGAGGTTCTCGAACGTGTCGCCGGGCATCCAGCCCATGGCGCCGCTCGGCAGTTGCAGCGAGAGCAGGAAGTCGAGCGGCGTCTTGCCGGTCGTGGTCGTCCACTCCGGTCCCTGCGGGTCGACGCCGCACTGGCGTAGCCCGTTGATCACCCAAGCGGTCGAGTCGGCGTTGGCGCCGAAGAACGCGCTGACGATCCCGCCACTACTGTCGTCTTGCTTGGTCTCGAGCCAGTCGATTGCCTTTGCGACTGCGGGGTCAGAGGCGTCGGCGCCCGCGGCGCATAGTGCGGCGATCCCGGCGCCAGTCATGTCGACGTCGGGGTTCTGATTCGGCGTGTTGGCGAAGCCCCAGCCGGCTGCTCCGGGTGTCTGCGTGGTCTGCGCGTCGCGTACGACCTTCGCGATCGACGGCGAGATCGCGTCGACGGCGCCGGCATGGTCGAGTGCGAGCAGTCCGAAGATGTCGTCGTTGACCAGCGCGGTGCTGCCGAGCTGGGAGCCGTCGAAGAGCGTTGCGAGCTTGGCGACCAGATTGCGCGAGCTGTTCAACTTCGCGGTCTGGATGCCGCCGGCCTCGCCGGCGAGGATCGCGCGCTCCTGGTCGGTGGCCAAGTCGCCAGGGCCGAACCAGTCCCAGGACTGATGGAAGAAGTCCTGGATGCTCGGGTCGGTCGGGCTCGCCTGGAAGTCGGCCGCGTTGACGCCGGCGTTGGCGAGGGCGACCATCGCCCAATCGCCGCCGAAGCCGGAGAGCTCGCCGCTGGCGGCCTCTTGCTGGGTGGCGAACCAAGTGACCGCCGCGTCGGCGGCGGCCTGGGCCTGTTGCTCGGTGACGGATGCGCTGGCTGACGGCGCACACGCCATTAGCGTGAGTGCGACTGCGCACGTGGCCCGCGCGATGCGAGCCAAGTAGTTCCGGTGTGGTGCTTTCACTGCCGCTCCTTCTGTTCGGGCGGCAGCCCACCAACGCACCAGCGCGAGTGGCCGGCCGCCTATTCGCGAGGCGTACCTGCTTCGCTCGCGGCCGGATATTCGGGCTCGGGTTCGTCCTTCCGGATCTCCTTCCCGGGCCTTCTTTTGTTTCGGCCCAGTGGAACTACGCGATCCAGTCGTCACCCACACCGCTGCGCGTCAGCCCCGGATTCACACCGGGTTCCCCACGCCGTGAGCTTGCGCGACGATCGTAACAACGACGGCGGCTACGGCTCAGCGCCGGCCGCGCAGCCGCTGGACCTGACGGAGCTCGAGGATGTCGTCGCTCGGTGGCCCGCCGCCGAGGGTGGGCGAGTCGAGTAGCTCGGCTTCGATCCTGCGGCGGACGAGCTCGCCCTCGACGGCATCGACGCGCAGCGCCGCGGCGCCCGGGCGTGAACTGACGGCGCGCTCGAAGCGGCGGCCGCGGAACAGCACGGCGCAGCCGTCGTCGGCGGCCCAGCCGCCGGGAAGCTCACCGCGGCGGACGGCGTCGAGCCAGACCGGCAGCCGCTCCGGCTCGCCGTCGGCGTGGACGGACAGCGAGCCCGGCAGGACGCCAAGTCCGGCGATCGGCTCCGGCGGGCCGCTCGACTTCGTCACTCCCCCCTCGAACCAGCACATCGCGCCGGCGCTGATGCCGGCGAGCACGGTGCCGCGCTCCCAGGCTTCGATCAGCAGCCGGTCGAGGTCGTGGGCGCGCCAGATCGCGAGCAGATTGCGCATCGAGCCGCCGCCGGCGTAGATCACGTCCTGTTCGCGCACGACCTCCTCGAGCGTGCGCGTGCTGCCATGCAGGTTGAACAGCGACAGGTGGGCGGCCTCGCAGTCGTTGCGGCCACCGAAGCGGGCGCGGAAGGCGTTGATCTGACCGGTCGGGTCGCCGGACGCCGTCGGCAGGAAGAGGATTCGCGGCGTGTCGGCGCGTCTCGCCGCCAGCCCGAGCACGAACTCGTCGAGCGCCGGATTGTCCGGTTCCATCGTGAAGCCGCCACCGCCGAGCGCGACGAGCGTCCGGCGCCCCTCCGGGACGACCTCCGCTTCGCTCACGCCGTGGCCAGCTCGGGCATCTGCGCCCCAAGGTACTCGACGTCAAGCGGCGTCTCGACCACTTCGCTGCCGTGCGGCTCGACGCGGAAGGCGCGCGCGTGCGGCCGTGAGCTGACCACACGTGCGAGGTCCTTGCCGACGAAGTGCAGCGCTGCGCCGTCGTCGGCCGCGTAGCCGGGCCGCATACCGTCGCCGACGAAGCGCCGGTACTCCTCGCGCCGCTGCGGCTCGGCGTCGTAGTGGACGCAGTTCGAGTGCGGCAGCAGCCCTAGCCCCTGGACGCGGTAGGGGTCGGAGTGGAACGCCGTCAGCGCCTCGGCGAACCAGCACAGCGAACCGGCTGACGGACCGCAAAGCACGACACCCTGCCGCCAGGCCCGCCGCAGCACCGCGTGCAGCCCATGGGCGCGCCAGGTCCCGAGCAGGCTGACGACGTTGCCGCCGCCGACGTAGATCAGGTCCTGTGCCAGCAGGTGGTTGGCGAAGTCGCTCTCGACGCCCTCGCGATCGCGCCGGAACAGCGAGACGTGACTAGCGTCGCAGCGGGTCGCGAACTGGCGGTAGAAGCGGACGATGTAGTGGTCGGCGTCGCCCGACGCCGTGGGGAGGAAGCAGACCTTCGGACGCGGTTTGCCAGTAAGGCCCAGGACGTAGTCGTCGAGGAGCGGGTTCCCCGCCTCCATCGAGAAGCCTCCGCCTCCGAAGGCCACGATCTGTGGCACTCGCGCACCCATGCCCCGATCTTCGCCACGGGGACGGTCTCTACGTATGTACGCGCGTCGAAGATCTGTCCGGCTCGTCCTCGACAGGCGGACAAGGCCCATAGGAGGCAGTCGTGTGGGCGGGCACCAGCTCCCCGGTCTCGATCTCGCCCTCCTTGCGCCGCCGGGGGTTGGCGATCCCGATCAGTGAGATCACTCCGCCGACGATCACCAGTCCGCCGCCGACTGCCATCCCGGCGTGGTAGGCGGATACCGAGGCCTGCTCGACGGGACGGTCGAGCGCCGCCATGCCGTCAACCCCGCCCGACAGCGGACGCGCGTCCTCCACGGCGCCGCGCGCCGGAGCCGGCAATCCGGCGGCGCGCTCGTCGAGCACGTTCTCGAAGCGCGCCGCTACGACCGCTCCGAGCACCGCGATCGCCAGCAGCCCGGCGACGCGTGCGACCTGGTTGTTGACGCCGCTCGCCACGCCCGCGTTGTGCTCCGGCACCGAGCCGAGCACGGTCGTCGTCAGCGGCGCGACCGTCGCCGACAGTCCGAGCGAGAAGACCAGCACGCCCGGCAGCAAGTCCGTCACGTAGTCCACGTCGGTGCCGAGCCGGCCCATCCAGATCAGGCCGATGCCGGCGACAATCGGCCCGATGCCCATCAGCAACCGCGGCCCGATCCGGTCCGAAAGCCGTCCGAAGCGGCTCGACAGGACCCACATCACGAGCGTGATCGGCATCAGCGCGAGGCCAGCGGCGATCGGGCTGTAGCCGGCGACCTGCTGGAGAAAGATCGTCGCGAAGAAGGTGGCCGCGCCGAGCCCGCCGTAGATTCCCAGCGTCGACAGGTTGCCGACGCTGAAGTTGCGCGAGCGGAACAGGCCCAGCGGCAGCATCGGATGGTCGGTGCGGCGCTCGTGCGCGACGAAGGCGACGAGCAGCACCACGCCGACGGCGAACGGGAGCCAGACGAGCGGGTCGCCCCAGCCGTAGTTCTGCTGCTCGATCAGCGCGAAGACAGGGCCGCCGAGGCCGAACGCGACCAGCACCGCCCCGAGGTAGTCGATCCGCTTCGAGACCTGCTCGTCGAAGCTCTCGCGCATCCCGCGCGCGAGCGCCAGCGTCAGCAGCACCAGCGGCACGTTGATCGCGAAGATCCAGCGCCACGAGACGTGCTCGACGATCGCGCCGCCGCCGAGCGGTCCGATCACGAAGGCGATCCCGGTCCAGGCGGTCCAAGACCCGATCGCCGTGCCGCGCTCGTCGGCCGGGAACGTCGCTGTGATCAGCGCCAGGCTCGCCGGGACGAGCAGCGCGCCGGCGGCCCCCTGGAGCGTCCGCGCCGCGATCAGCGCCTCGGCGTTCGGCGCCACGGCGCAGAGCAGCGACGTCGCGCCGAAGCCGGCCAGCCCCGCCATGAAGACCAGTTTGCGGCCGAGGATGTCGCCAAGCGAGCCGCCGACCAGCAGCAGCGCCCCGAGCGTCAGCAGGTAGGCCTCGACGATCCACTGCTGTGCGACGAAGCCGGTGTCCAACTCGTCGACGATCGCCGGCAGCGCGACGTTGACCACGGTCCCGTCGAGGAACACCACCCCCGATCCCAGGATCGCCGCGATCAGCGTGAGGCGCTTGACGCGAGCGTCGTCGGTCACTCCGCCAACGTTAGCCCTGCGCGGGCGATGACCGAGGAGCGAGCCCGGAACCGGTAGCGGTTCCGGATTCAGCCTCTTGGCCATCTAGACAAGCGAATGCGGCGGAGGTAGCGTGGCCCCAAGGAGGGACGGGGAAACTGGACGCTCACCAAAGTGCGGCCTCGCGGCTGCGACTGCTGGTTCCGACGGGGCGAACGCTGCCGGACTACGCGTGGCTGCACCGCCACCACGCGATGGTCGGGCTGCTGTTCGCCGAGGGCGTCGGGCTGACGATCTTCAGCGTCGCGCAGGGGAACAGCCTGCCGCACAGCGCAGCACACGCGCTCGGGCTGTTCATCATCGGGGTAGCGGCCATTCTTCTGGAGCACCGCCACCGCGCCGCTTCCGTGCTCGTCTCATTCGGCCTAGTCACGGCTTGCGCGCTGCTCGTCCACATTTGGGACGGCGCGATCGAGGGCCACTTCCTCTTCTTCGTGACGATCGTCGTGCTGGCGCTCTACGAGGACTGGATTCCGTTCCTGGTTGCCGCCGCCTACGTCGTCATCCACCATGGCATCGCCGGGGCGATCGACCCGAGCGCGGTCTACAACCATCCAGCGGCGGTCGCCCACCCCTGGAAGTGGGCGGCGATCCACGGCGGCTTCGTCGTTGCAGCCGGCCTCGCGAGCGTCGCCGCCTGGCGCCTCAACGAGATCGTCAGGGCGCAGGAGCAGGCGTACTACCGCCGTGCGGTGGAGAGCGAGGAGCGCTTCCGCGGGGCGTTCGAGGGCGCTCCGATCGGCATGGCGCTGTTCACCTTCGGCGCCGAGGGCGTCGACATCGACCAGGTCAACCAGGCGATGTGCGATCTCACCGGGTACTCACGTGAGCGCCTCGAGGAGAACGGCTTCGAGATCGTGGTCGATCCCGAAGACGCGTCGACCGTGATCGACGGACTCGGGAGCCTGCTGGGCCACGGCGACGGCAGCGTCGAACTGGAGTTGCGGATCCGCCATGCGAGCGGCCAGACCCGTTGGGCCACGGCGAGCGTGTCACTGCTGCACACCGAGGCCGACGGGCGCGGCTATGCGATCGCCCAGGTTGAGGACGTGACCGAGCAGCGGCGCGTCGCCGGGGAGCTGATCCACCAGGCGCTGCACGACCCGCTCACCGGGCTCGGCAACCGCCGCAGCCTGCTGTCCGATCTCGAGCTCGGGCTGCTCGAAGCGACGTCCGCTCGTCCGCTTGTCGTCGCGCTCTTCGACCTCGACGGCTTCAAGGTCTACAACGACACCTTCGGGCATCCGGCTGGCGACTCGCTGCTGACGCGGGTTGCCCAGCGCCTCGAGCGCGTGCTGGACGGCCGGGCCATGGCGTACCGGATCGGCGGTGACGAGTTCTGCGTGTTGAGCTCACTCGGGGAGCGCGATCCCGAGGCGGTCGTCGCACTTGCCGCCGCGGCGCTCGTCGAGCGTGGCGAGGGCTTCAGCATTACCGCGTCCTATGGATTGGTGGTGCTGCCGGATGAGGCAGCGACCGCCACCGAGGCGCTCCGTGAGGCGGACCGCAGGATGTATGCCAACAAGAGCGGGGACGGCCGCGGCCTGGCCGGCCGCCAAAGCGCCGATGTCCTGCTGAGGATCCTGTCTGAGCGCAGTCCTGCTCTGGGTGTTCATCTCGACGAGGTGACTGGTCTCTGCGATCTTGTCGCGGAGCAGCTCGAGCTGCCCTACGACGATCGCGAGCCGCTCCTGCAAGCGGCGTCGCTCCACGACGCGGGCAAGATCGCGATACCTGACAAGGTGCTCGAAAAGCCAGGGCCGCTCGACGAGGGCGAGTGGGCGTTCATGCGCCGTCACCCGGTGATCGGAGAGCGGATTCTGTCGGCGGCTCCAGCGCTGGCACGCGCCGCCAAGCTCGTCCGCTCGAGTCACGAGCATGTCGATGGCTCGGGCTATCCGGATGGGCTGGCTGGTCGTCAGATCCCGCTCGGCTCGCGGATCATCGCCGTCTGCGACGCCTACAGCGCGATGGTCTCCGGACGCGCGTATCGCGAGACCCGCGATAGCGCCGCCGCGCTGGCCGAGTTGAAGCGCTGTGTCGGCACGCAGTTCGATGTCGACTGCGTCGAGGCGCTCGACGCAGTCGTCGCCGAGCGTGAGCATGACTCCGCGGTCGTGGTGCAGCTAGGCGAGCACCGTCGCCTCAGTCGACGAGGCCCGGGATCGCCTTCAGCGCCTTCCAGGCGTTGATGCGGCCGTTGTAGACGACCTTGCCCTTGAGCGCCGGCGGCTTGTCGACCTTCTCGCGGATCGCCTTGCGCAGCTGGCCGTAGGTGGCGTCGGACTCCTGCTTGCGCAGCAGGGCGGCGAGGCCGGCGGCGTAGGGCGCGGCCATCGAGGTTCCGGACAGCGTCTTGTAGCCGCCGCCGAGGTAGGTCGAGAGGACGTTGTCGCCGGGCGCCGCGACGTCGACGCCGGTCGAGCCCCAGTTCGAGAACGAGGCGAGCTGGTCCTCGTCGGTCGTCGCGGCGACGGCCAGGATGTTCGAGTCGGTGTACGCGGCCGGGTACTCGGGGTGCTTGTCGATGTTCTGGCCGTTGTTGCCGGCGGCGAAGACGAGCAGCACCTTGTGATCCTGGGCGTAGTCGACAACGTCGTGCAGCGCGGACGACTTCGAGCTCGAGCCGAACGACCCGTTGACGATCTTGAAGCCCTTCTTGACCGCGTACTGGATTGCGGCGATCGCGTCGGAGGTCGAGCCCTTGCCCTTCGCGTTCATGAACTTGACCGGCATCACCTTCGCCGACCAGCAGATGCCCGACACGCCGACCGAGTCGTTGGCGCGGCCGGCGACGATCCCGGCGACGTGGGTGCCGTGGCCGTTGTCGTCCTCGCCTGACCCCTTGCCCTTGATGACGTTGAAGCCGTAGGTGTCGTCGACGTAGCCGTTCTTGTCGTCGTCCTTGTTGTTGTTCGGCTTGTCATCGCTCTTGTAGAGGTTCTTGACGAGGTCGGGATGATCGGTGTCGATGCCCGTGTCGACGACCGCCACCTTCGCGCAGCTCGTCCGCTGCGCCCAGGCCGTCGGCGCGTCGATGTCATGCCCGTCCGGGTTCTCGGCGACCGGCCACTGGAGCGGGTAGAGCGGATCGTTCGGCTGCTTGGTCGCGTGGGTGAACAGGTAGTAGTCGGGCTCGGCGTAGGCGACGTCGGGATGGGCGGCGAGCCGCTTGCGCAGCAGCGCGAGCGCGATGCCGCCGCGCGGCTTGACGAGTGTCAGTCGGCCGCCCTTGATTCCCGCGAAGCGCTTCGCCAAGCGCCCCTTCAACGCCGCGAGGATCTCCTGCTGGCGGTCCTTCGACGCGCCCTGATCGAAGCCGACGAGCAGCCGGCCGGAGGCTGCCGGTCCGGCCGTGGCGCTTGCCGGCAGCGCCGTCAGCAGCAGTACGAGTGCGAGCAGGCTGAGCGTGAAGCGAGTCGAGCGCATTTGCGCATCCTGACACGCGCTCGCGCGCCGCGAGCGGGTTGCTAGCGCCGCCTGTCCTCGGGGATGAGCTTGATCGATCCGGCGCGGGCGACTGGGCCGAAGTCGCGGTCGTCGAAGGTCAGCACACGACCGCCGTTGCGCTCGGCGCAGGCGATCACGCAGGCGTCGGCAAAGCCGAGCCGTAGATCTTCGAAAGTCTCGAGCAGATCCACGATGCGTCGCAGATCGCCGTCGCCACAGTCGACTCGGTAGTGGCCTGCGTCGGCGTCTTCGACGAACTGTCGTAGAACGCCAGGGCCGAGATCGGCCTCGATCATGTACCCCGCCTCCGCGAGTATCCCGGCGGGTACGACCAAGGGCCCTCGCTCCCCCAGCAGGGTCTTTCTTGCTCGCGGGTGGTCGGGATCCGCGCGGTTCAGCGCGGCCAGTATCCCGGAGGTGTCGAGAGTGATCATCGCCGCCCCCAACCCTTGGCGAGACGATTCTTGTAGTCCGCCGCGCCAGCGTTGGCGTTGTCGCCCATGCCGACCGACGGCGGCAGTCCATGCTGACTTTCGCTGCGGTCCAGGTACTGCTCGAGCGCCTGTCGGGTCATGTCGGCGCGGGACATCCCGAGCCGCTCCGCCGCCTGTCGCATCCGGCGCTCCAGAGCGTCTGGGAGATAGATAGTCGTCTTACGCACCGCTTCGACGGTACCACCTGTTACGTATGGTGCGGTGACTCCGGTCGGCATCGAACCACCGTACGCCGAGCTGTGTCACGGCTGAGGGCGCGTGTGCGACAGCGTTCACGCACCTTTGGCGTAATTCGGCGACGATGGCGGCGTTTGGAAGGAATGTTCAGTCAAGCCGGAGGCCCCATGCGCAAGCTCGCGACCCTGTTCCTGTCCCTCATCGCCGTGGCCGCGTTGGCGGCTCCGCCTGCCGGCGCCGCGCCGCCGCCCGGTGGGCTGACCATGCTCGGCTGTGTCTCGACGCCCACTGAGGCCGCGCTGCGTGGCTGCACGCCAGGTACAACCGCGCTGCGCGGCATGCACGACGCCGAGCTGAGCCCTGACGGCAAGCAGCTCTACGCGGTCGGCGGCACTGCGGGCGACGGAGTCGTGGGCCGCCTCGTTGCGCTCACTCGCGATGGCCTGTCCGGCGCGCTGACCCTCGGCCCCTGTCGCGGTTCCGTCGCCGACGGCTGCACGGCGGACGACCACCTCGACGAGCCGTTTGGGCTCGACCTCACGCCCGATGGCGCTGACCTCTACGTGGCCGACTACTCGAATGGAATCGTCCAGTACCGACGAGCTGCCGACGGTGGCCTCACATTCGCAAGTTGTCTGACGCCGACGGCCGTCAGCGGTTGCACGACGGTCCCTGGCCTTACGGGATCGGGTGGCATCGCGGTCAGCCCCGACGGCAAGCACGCCTACGTCGCCGGCTACGCTGGGGACACGGCGTTCGCGTTCAGTCGCGATCAGGGCAGCGGCGCGCTGAGCTTCGTCGGCTGCCATACGACGGCCGCGACCGCATCCTGCACCCAGTTCGGCGGCAACGGACTCGACGATGCCACGGACGTCGACGTGGCCCCTGACGGCGGGCACGTCTACTTCTCTGCCCGCGGCGACGCCGCGACGGGCTTCACGCGCGACTCCGCATCGGGCGCGCTGAGCGCGCCGCAGACGCTCTCCGACGACTACCTGGCCGGGGCCCAGACGATCGCCGTCGCGCCCGACGGCAAGACCGCATACGTCGGTCTGTTCGACGGCAGCGGCCTGACGGCGCTGTCGCTCGCTCCGGCCACGGGAGCGCCCACGCTGCTCAGCTGCCTCGACAACGAGACGACGCCGTTCTGCTCGGCATCGCCGGGCGTCAACACGGTCTTCGGGCTCGCCTTCTCGCCCGCCGGCGACGTCCTGTTCGCGGCGTCGCGCAACGGCAACTCGCTGAGCTCGTTCCGTCGCTCGGCGAGCGGGTCGCTCAGCCTGATCTCGTGCGTGGGTATCGCGGCGATCCCGGAGCCCGGTTGCGGGCAGGCGGGGAATGCCCTCGCCGATGTCGAGGCCGTTGCGGTGAGCGCCGATGGGCGGTTCGCCTACGGCGTCGGCGGCGGCTCGGTCACGACGCTCGCCGTCGAGCCGCCGGCCGCGCCGAAGCCGCCGGACGAGGCCGCGCCGCCGCGGCCGATCTTGAAGATCGTCGGCAAGCGGGCGCGGCTGAACAGTCGCGGCAAGCTGAAGCTGAAGCTGCGTTGCGTGCGCGGCGCACCGGACGTCTGCGCCGGCCGCCTGTCGCTGCGCTCGGCGCGCAAGCTCGCTCCGCTGGCCGGCGCGTCGGCCAAGCAGCGCAAGCGCTACGTCAAGCTCGGCGGCCGGCCGTTCGCGATCCGGCAGGGCAAGTCCGTGCGGCTGACGATCACCGTGCCGAAGAAGGGCCGGGCGGTCGTCGATGCAAAGGGCGTGCTCGGCGCTCGCCTGACGGCGACCGTCAGGAACCCGAAGGGGAAGCCCGGCAAGGCCGCGCGGAGGATCGTGCTGCTCGAGCCGCGCTAGGTTTCCTGCCGCACTCCTGCCAGTCGGCAGATGGCGTCGGCGAACTCGAGCGCGTAGGCGTGGGGATCGGGCTGGGCGACGACTTCGTCCCAGTCGAGGACGTACTCGCCGAGCGTGCCGTCCCAGTGGCCGGGCGCGGGCGCCAGTGCGCCGCCGGCGAGGCCGTCCGGAGCCGGGTTGGCGTATCCGTAGAAAGCTGCCTGCGGGTAGCGCGGATCGCCCGGCCACCAGCCGACGGCGACCTCCCGCGAGTCGTCTGAGAAGAGGCTGACCGCCAGGTCGAACGAGCCCCACCAGGCGTTGACCGGCGTCGAGTGACCGCCATAGGACGCCCGCCAGGCGGCGAGCACCAGCGCCGCTTGGGTCGCGGCGGCGAAGTAAGAGCTGACCTCAACGCGGTCGTAGGTCGCGTGCTCGGTGTCCGCGTCGAGCGCGACCGTCCACGGCACCTCCTGCGGCGTCGTGTCGATGTCGACCGATCCGACGAGCTCACCGACCGCGGCGAGCAACTCGCGCGTCACCTCGCCGACCGGCCGGTCGGGCGCGAGCGGCACGCGCAGCATGCGTCCGTCGCTGTGCTCGGCAACCGCGTCGTGGGTATGCAGGTCGAGCGCCGCGACGAGCGCTCCGGACCCGTCCGGAGCTGGCAGCGGCGCCGTCTCCCAGCCGCGCGCCGTCAGCCGCAGCGCGAAATGTTGGAACTGCTGCTCGGGCGGCGCGAGCTTCGCCGCGAGCTTGCCGAGCACCTGGGCATGGGCGTGGAGCGTGTCGCACGTCGCGGACCACGTCGCGTAGGAGGCAGACGCCCAGGCGGGGCTCATCCCTCAACCGTAGCGGCGCGCCGGTGCGGCGCTCAGGCGGTCGAGCTGCTCGGCGCGGCGGCGATCAGCGACCGGTCGCGACCGGCTCGCTTCGCTTCGTAGAGCGCGTGGTCGGCACGGCCGAGCAGAGCGGTCGACGTCTCGCCGTCGCCGCGTCGGGCGATCCCAGCCGAGCACGACTGTCCGCGCGGCGTGACCGCGCGCAGGCGATCGACGACGCCGCGGGCGGTCTCGAGCTCGTCCTCGTGCAGCAGCACGACGAACTCCTCGCCGCCATAGCGGGCGAGCGTGTCGCCAGGGCGCAGCTGCGCGCGCCAAGCGGCCGCGGCCTCCTTGAGGAAGCGGTCGCCGGCCTGGTGGCCATGGTCGTCGTTGTAGGACTTGAAGTGGTCGAGGTCGAGGATCGCGACGCAGATCGACTCCGGCTCGCCGAGCGCCTCGTCGAGCCGCTCGTCCCAGGCGCGCCGGTTCGGCAGGCCGGTCAGCTCGTCGGTCAGCGCGAACTCGGTCAGTTGGCCGAGCAGGTCGGCACGCTCGATCACGAACGCGGCCTCGGTCGCCAGCAGTCGCAGCAGCCCCTTGACTCGCCGGTCGTCGCTCGGCGGCTTGCGCCAGCCCGCTACCAGGACACCGGCGAACTCCTCGCCGCGGTGGATCGGCTCCAAGAGCACTGTGCCCGGCCGATCGTCGCCGCCGAGCTCGGTCAGCACGCTCGCCGCGTTGAAGGTCCGCTGGGGGAGGCTGAGCCCGGCACCGGCGGCCCATTCGAGCGCTCCGTCGCCGCGCGCCTCCAGCAGCACGGCGAAGTAGGCGCCGCTCAGGTCGCAGACCCCGGTGCAGATGCGTTCGCGCGCGTCGGTCGTCAGCGACAGCGAGCGCAGCAGGTCTGCCACCGCCTCGAGGTCGCGTTCGCGGACGGCGAGCTCCGCGGCGTGGCTGCGCACGCGGACGACGAGGTTCTGCACCGCGAAGCCGATGATCGCCGAGGCGGCGCTGAACACGAGCGCGATCCGCCACCAGACCTTGATCGGGAAGTCCGGGTCGGGGGAGATCACGGCGGGCGTCAGGAAGAACGCGCAGACGCCGATCACCAGGACCGTGAGCTGGCCGCGGCTGCCGTGCAACGCCACCCAGAACACCGGAATCAGCGTCAGCGCCCCGACGCCGGCGATGACGCCGCTGGCCTCGCGCAGCAGCGCGACCGCCACTAGGAACAGCAGCGACGGGACGACGCGGGTCATCGGCGGCAGCTTCTCCCACGGTGCGAGCAGGACCATGCCGGCGACGACGCCCATCAGCGCCAGTGCCTCCGCGTAGCCGCTCCAGTCGACGTGGCTGGTCAGCGGGATGATCGCGAACCCGAGCAGGGTCGCGACGGCGAACGGGGTGGTCTCTCGGGCGAGTCGGCGGTCCAGGGTCATCGCGATCTACTCGTCTTACGACCCCCAAAGGTTGAGTCCTGCCAGTTGGCCGTCGCTAGCGTCCTTGGATGATGGCCCTCAGCTTGCGGCTCGTCCGCTCTCCGTTGGCGGTGATAGCGATGTCGAGCCGTACCGTGGCTCGGCGGCCTCGTAGACGCTCTGCGGCTGCCTTCGGGAGCCGCACGCGGAGCGTCGCCCGCTTGCCCGATGCGATCTTCGCCGGCGCTAGGACGGCCAGCCGGTAGCGCTTGCCGACGATCTTGACGGTGACGCGCTTCGGCGCGGTGACCTTGCACGTTGCCGCGCGCGGGCAAGCCAGCGTCGCGAGCCTGGCCAGGCGCTTGCCGCCGACGGTCTGCGGCTGGGCGAACGGGACGATAGACGCGGGCCGGAGCTCCGGCTTCGGATGTGGCTGCGGGTTCGGCCCGGGGTCGGCGGGCGGCGGATCGACCGGCGGCGCGTCGCCGTCGAAGTCGACCGTGAACGGGTCAGGCCGCTTGTGCTGGTCCGCGGCGCCGCCCGACGAGTACCAGTAGGACGCCAGGCCGCTGGACAGGTGGAAGTCGACGAACGCCTGCGGCCAGGCGCCCCAGCCGGCGACGGTCCGGTCCTGCGGCGTGGCGCCGACCGGCAGCGCCGCCTCGACGCCCGCGTAGTGCGGGACAATCGCGATCGCCCCGGCGGGGTCGACCTCGATGCCGGAGAACGTCGCCACGGTGACGTCGGCGACTGGTGTGAGCGGCTCGCGCTCGTTCGGGTTCGCCTGGTCCGACCCGTAGCCGGACAGGTCGGCGGTCAGGGCGCCGGTCCCGTCCTCGCCGATCGTCAGGCGGGGGTCGGTGAACGTGAACGGCACCATGCCGCCGTAGAAGTTCACGCTGAAGGAGCCGTCCCACTCGACGGTCGCCGACCCGTCCGCCGCGATCGTCGCATCGCCGCCGAACAGCCGCACGAGCTGCCTGCCGCCGTTGGACACATGGCTCGCGCGGGTGAGCCACGTCGCGGGCGTCTCGATGCCTAGTGACGACAGCTGGTAGATCGCGACGTTGCCGGCGGCCGAGTCGTAGGTCGTCTCGTTGCCGTCGGAGACGCCAGCCGAGAGGTAGTTGCTACCGCCAAACGGCGGCGCCTTCTGGATCTCGCCGTTGCCGGTCCAGTCGAGGCTGACATTCTCGAGCTCGAGGCCGCCGTCGGGGATCGTCGTCTGGGGGCTGACCGCCAGCTTCGCGGCACGTGAGTAGACGGTCGCTACGGAGTTGGTCAGCTTGGCGCGGAACAGCGAGCCCGACTGATCGGTGTTGGTCTCCTTGACGGTCAGGGTCCCGCCGTCGATGTCGAAGTTGTCATCGGTGGGATCGATGGCCTGCCAGAAGCCACTCACGCGCCGCTGCCAGGTGACGGCCGGCGTGGGCTCGCCGCCGGGCAGGACCTGAAAGACCCCGTCTGCCCCCTCCTTCACGGACACGTTCGCGACGTCGACCGCGATCTCCGGCGCGTAGGCGACCGCAAGCTCCGCCCCGTTCGTGGCGAGTGCCCCGGCCGGGTTCGAGTACACCGCGCGGTAGCGCGCCCCGCCGAGACCACGCGTGGCCTCGACCGTCAGGGTCGCGCCGGTCGCGCCGTCGATGTCCACAAAGCGCGACGCGCCGGGGCCCTTGACCTGCCACTGGCGGTCTGGTGCCGGATCGCCCGAAGCCGTCGAGGTGAAGCTGGCGGACTCCGACTGCTCGCCCACGCCGAGCGTGGCCGACGCCGGTTGGGGCTGCCCGGTTACTGTCGGCGAGTAGCCGTCGAAGCGGAAGCGCGCGTAGCCGTAGGTGCTCGACGATGCGCTGGCCGGGGTGCCGTCCGAGGAGACGATCCAGACGTCCCTGTTGGCCAGCGTCCCGATCGTCGGGGTGGTCGTGGTGCGGGTGTTGATGATGTCGAACGTCTTCGAGAACACGACGCGGGCGTCGCGCACGCCGGTCAGGCGCTGGCCCTTGTTGTCGTTGTGCCAGACGGTTCCGTCGACCGGGTCGATCGCGACGCCGGCGTTCTGCACCTGCGTGAGCGAGACCGGGTCGCCGAGCGCGACGAGCCCGCCGCCGGCGGCGGCACCGAGCTGCAGGATGCGCGTCGGCGTCGCGCTCGCGCCGGTCTTGACGACCGCCACGTCTCCGTTCGCGCTCGCGAGCGCCCGGTTGTAGCCGAGCGCGCTCTGGTCTGCCGGCGCCACCCCCGAGCCGGGGATCTCGCTGACCGAAGCCGTCTCGGTGGCGTCGTCGAGCGTGATCCGCTGCACTCCGACCTGCTCGACCGGCGCGGCCGTCACGCCCGCCTGCGTCGGCAGCGTGCTCGGCCGCGGAAGGACGATCGAGCCGTCAGCGGCGACCGCCGCGTTGGCCAGCTGCGCGTTGTACCAGGACTGGTTCCAGCCAGTGGGTGCGTTGGGGAGCCGGTAGCGCCGCTCGACGAACGAGCTGTCCGGTTGGCGGGTGTAGGTCGCCACGTGCCACTCGTGCGCCTCGTAGTTGTTCGAGACGGCGCCCGCCGGGACGACTCGCTGGACCTTGACCGCGCGATCGCGCGCGTCGTCCCAGAGCAGCGGGCGGCCGATCACCTGAAACGGCGTGATCGAGCCCTGTGCGTAGGCCTTGGTGTCGGGGTCCCAGCTCAGGGTTGAGTCGACCGTGGTGTTGGCTCCAGAGGAGTAGTAGAGGGTGTTGCGCCGGGCGTCGACGAAGGCGGTGTTGTTGACCAGCGTCGTGGTGGAGACGCTCGGTGTGAACGGCGCGCTGGGCCGCACGCCCGCCTGCATGTCGAAGGCCTCCACGGCATTCCCGGTTCCCGGGTTGCGGCGGTCGTGGATAACACCGCGGACGTCGTCGACCCACCACGGCGTCACCGATCCGGAGAACTCGCCCCACACGCCGTTGACGGCGAGTGACAGGCCGTTGGAGTCGGGCTCGGTCCAGTGCTCGCTGAAGTCCGGCGCGCCACCGTCGCCGGTATAGGTGAAGGCGACCGGGTCGACGGCCTGGCCCGTCACGTAGTTGCCACCGAATACGTCCTCGGCGCCCTGCTCGGTGAGCGCGGTTGGGATGTCGTCCCAGGCGGTGACATCCGCCGCGACCTCCGGCGTGACCGCCGATGGGTCGAGTGTCACCAACGGCGTCCGTCCGATGTCGACCAGCTCCCACGTCGACACGTTGCGCGAATGGGCCTCGACGGTCAGCTGCGAGCCGTCCGCGGCGATCGTCACCTCCGGATCGGCGATCGCGACGTCAAGCACGTGGATGTCCAGCGGCCCGGCGTATCCGGCGGGCGGGCCGTAGAGGTTGCTCTCATCCGGGTAGTAGTGGCTCTGCCAGTGAACCTTGCCCTTCGCCTGGATCGTCGTCGTGCCCGTCGCCGGGTCGTAGACGCCAGACTCGATCGGGAACTCGTAGATGCCGTCGGCGTCCTTGGTCACGCCGCCCGACAGCTCGCCGGGGCCCGCGTACTGGCGCCAGGAAGCCTTCACGCCCCACCTCAGCGCGCCGTCGGAGATCTGCACGGGCGCCGGTGGGTCGTCCGCGCGACCGCTCGTGGCCAGCGCGAGCCCGACGAGCAACGCAAGGGCGACGAGCGTCGTGGCGGTCCAGCGCATGGGTCGGGGCCGGGCGTGAAGAGGCTGAGGCATTTCAGTTCCTGTTCGTGAATGCGAAGTGGGGTGCGGGACGGGCCCGCACCCCACTCGCATAGGTCAGTTCCCTACGAGGATCAGTCGGCGTCGTCGACTGCGATGTCGTAGGTCGCCGGGCTGCCGAAGGGCACGTAGCTCATGCCCGGCTTGTAGTAGTAGCTCGCGACGACCGAGCACTGGCCGTTGCCCGTGGGCTCTTCGGCCGAGTCGTAACACGTCGTCGTGCCACCCGACAGCCCCATCGGCGGAATGAAGCTGTAGTTGGCAAACGTCCGGCTGACGGTCAGCTCGATGTCGGTGTAGTTACCGGTGTGGTCGTCGATCGCGGTGAAGCTGCCGGCCACCGAACTGCACGCATCGCCGAGTGGCGTGATGTCCGAGTTGCAGATAGCGAGCGAGTACGCCGTCGCGCCCGTGGGCACCGTGCCGTCGACCTCGATGACGCCACCGTCGGTCGCCGGATCCGGCGAGACCGAGGTGATGGTCGCATTCGCGGGAGCCGCGGCCGCCAACGCGATAGCGGCCACTCCGGCGAACGTAGCGACCTTCACGCCGGTCCGCTGCTTGATCACTTGCGAGAGAATCATTGTTGAACCCTTCCCCTGTGTTTGGATGACTTCGCATTAGGGAACCCTAATACAGACTTAGGCTACCCTAAGACATTGCGAAATGTCATCCGGTAGGCTCCGGGGAGGAGCTAGTGCAGGTGCGCTCGCAGCTGCTCGGCGAGGCGCACCGACGCTTCGATCTCGACCCGCCGAATCGACACGCTCTCGACGTTGATCCCGAGCGGAACACCGAGCGTGCGGCAGTAGGCCATCAGCTCGATGGCTGTGGTGAGCGCCTGCTCGTAGGAGGCTTCGAGCGGATCGGTGGCGTGGGCGAGGTCGTTCTCGATCCAGCGCGGGACGTCGACGCCCAGCCAGCGCAGGAACTCCAGGGTCTTCATCGACCCGCAGACCGAGAACGTGAAGACGAACGGCACGGGTGGCACGCCGCGCGCTTGGCACTCGTAGTGGTAATCGGAAACGAGGTTCTTCGCGGCGTTGATGTCGTAGACCACCTGCGTCACGAAGAATCGGCAGCCCGCCTCCTGTTTGGTGAGCAAGCGCAGGTGCTCGTCCTCGCGCCGGGCGTGGCGCTCGGGGATGGCGACTCCGCCGAGCGACATGGCCGGGTTGGTGTCGCGACGCAGGGCTTGGGCGTCGGCGAGTGACGTCCGACCGGCGGTGGTGCTCGACGGTGCGCCGACCAGCACGGTCATGACCCGTGTTGGGTCTTGGGCCGACAGCCACGAACGAAGCTCAGTGGGCGCGTACTTGCTGACCGCGCGGTAGACGACGACCGGCGCCGGCCAGGCCGCCAGATGCTCGGCGAGGTAGTGGGCCGGATCCAGCGTCGGCATGAACGGGAACGGGCGCTCGGCCGGATTGCGCTCGGTCTCGTCGTCGATGTCGTAGAGGATCAGACCGTCCAGATCGAGCGGGAGAAGGCGGGCGATCGTCGTGTTGGCGATGTCCTGCACCTGCTCGCGCTCGGTCGCGAGGCGCGGCGGGGTGAGGGCGAACACGAGGAACTCGCCCTGGCCGGCCTCGATGCGGCGGATCAGATTCAAGCGCGACAGGGTATTCGGAAGTCCGGGCGCGCCGGCGAGTCGAAATCGGGCGAATGGAGCCAGCCGGGCTCGAACCGGCGACCTCCGCCTTGCAAAGGCGGCGCTCTTCCAGCTGAGCTATGGCCCCTCATCGGCAATGTTCGCATGGGCGGCGGGTTGCGCCAAGGCTCGTGGGCACGCCGGTGCGGCATCCTGGTCGCATGGCGAAGTCAGAGGCCGTGATGCTCGACGCCGGCGGCCGCGAGCTGCGGGTGTCGAGCGCGGACCGGGTGATCTTCCCGGCGACCGAGCGGACGGCGGAGGTGACCAAGCTCCAGGTGGTCGAGTACTACCTGGCGGTGGAGGACGGGATCATGCGGGCACTGCGCGAGCGGCCGACAACGCTGGAGCGCTGGCCGAAGGGCGTGCATCCGGGGATCGAGCTGACTACGCGCGCCGGTCAGAAGGGCGACGCCTTCTACCAGAAGCGCGTGCCGCAGGGAGCGCCTGACTACGTCGAGACCGCCCGCATCGAGTTCCCCTCCGGCCGCCATGCCGACGAGGTCTGCCCGACCGAGATCGCGGTCGTCGGCTGGTGCGCGCAGATGGGCACGCTGACCTTCCACCCGTGGCCGGTACGGCGCGCCGACGTCGATCATCCCGACGAGCTGCGGATCGACCTCGACCCCCAGCCGGGGACCGACTTCGACGACGCGGTACGGGTTGCCGGCGAGGCACGCACGCTGCTCGGCGAGCTCGGCTACGCAGGATTTCCGAAGACATCCGGCGGCCGTGGCATCCACATCTACGTGCGGATCGAGCCGCGCTGGACGTTCACCGACGTCCGCCACGCGGCGATCGCCTTCGGGCGCGAGCTCGAGCGGCGGCTGCCGGGCGAGGTGACCACCAAGTGGTGGAAGGAGGAGCGCGGCGAGCGGATCTTCGTCGACTACAACCAGAACGCCCGCGACCGCACGATCGCCTCGCCCTACAGCGTCCGCCCGAAGCCCGGTGCGCCCGTCTCCGCGCCGCTGTTCTGGGACGAGCTGCCAGACATCCAGCCCGAGGACTTCACGATCACCACGATGCCCGCGCGCTTCGCCGAGGTCGGCGACCGCTTCGCGACGATCGACGACGTCGAGCATTCACTCCAACCACTGCTCGACATGTACGAGCGCGACGAGTCCGAGGGCGCCGGCGACATGCCCTACCCGCCCGACTACCCCAAGATGCCCGGCGAGCCCAAGCGCGTCCAGCCCTCGCGCGACACCGACCGCAAGAAGAAGGACAAGGCCGAGTAGCTCAGCCGTTCTCGAACGCCAGGTCGAGCAGTCGTGCGGCCTGCTTACCGGGGTCCGGCGAGTCGAGTAGGACGACGCCGAAGGTGCGGCCGTGGCGGCGGGCGACGCCGACGAAGCAGCGGCCGGCGGCGTCGGTGTAGCCGGTCTTGAGGCCGATCGCGCCGCGGTAGTTGGCGCGGATCAGCGGGTTGTGGCCGGAGAGAAAGAGCTTGTGGCCCTTGATCGGGAAGCGGTAGGAAGCTTGGGCGCGACGGGTCAGGCGGACGATTCGCCGCTCGTGCATCGCGAGTCGGGTCATCACCGCGAGGTCGACTGCGCAGGAGCGGTCGCGGTCGGACAGGCCGCTCGGCGTCGCGAAGTGGGTGCAGTCGAGGTTCCACAGCCGCGCCTGCTCGTTCATCAGCGCGACGAAACGGCGCTCGCTGCCGGAGACGTGGTCGGCGAGCGCGCCAGCCGCGTCGTTGCCGGATACGAGCAGCAGGCCGGCGAGCAGCGGCTCCAGATGCACGCGCCGGCCGAGCGGCAGCAGGCCGATCGCCGACCCCTCGTAGCGCAACCGCTTCGGGATCCGCACGACGTCGTCGGGCCGCGTCGCGTCGGTCACCGCGAGCGCGGTCATGATCTTCGTCAGGCTGGCGATCGGCAGCTCCTCGGTGGCCCGGCGGCGATAGAGCGAGTCGCCGTTCTCGACGTCGAAGACCAGCGCTGCTCGCGGTGGCTTGCGCCAGCGCACGTCGAAGGCGTCCTCGCTCAGCAGCTCGATCGGCGCCGGCGAGCTCGGCTCGAACGAGCTGTTCGTGGGCGTCGCTGTTCCGCTCGCACTGTCGCCCGCAACGGCGCCGCTGGCCGCGATCGGCGTCGCGGCCTCGTCGCCGGGACGGCCGAACACCGCCCACAGCACCGCGAAGACCGCCACCGACGCCAGCACCAGTTGCAGCACCAGGGTCAGGCGGCGGCGCACCAGCTACTTCTCCGGCGGGTTGAACAGCGCCCCGAGGACGCCGAAGCCGATCATCCCGACGATCACCAGTGAGATCGCCACCAGCACGTCGAACCCGGTCCGCAGCATCACGTCGATCGTCAGGACACCCAGCAGCGCGACCATCGCGAGTGTCCCGACGAGCGCTACCGTGCGTCCGCTCACTGGCTGGCCACGGCTGCCCGCTCGAGCGTCTGCTCGGCGAAGTAGCTCGACCGCACCAGCGGCCCCGCGGCGACTGCCTCGAAGCCCATCGCGTACGCCTCGCGCTCGAGATCGGCGAACTCGTCCGGATGCCAGTAGCGGACGACCGGCAGGTGGTCGCGCGTCGGACGCAGGTACTGGCCGACGGTCAGCACCTGGACGCCGTGCTCGCGCAGGATCCCGAATGTCTCGAGCAGCTCCTCACGCGACTCGCCGAGCCCGGTCATCAGGCCAGACTTCGTCACGACCCTGTCGCCGCCCATCTCCTTGGCGTTGCGCAGCACGCGGCAGGAGCGCAGGAACTTCGAGCCGCGCCGCGCGACCGGGTAGAGGCGCGGCACGGTCTCGACGTTGTGGTTGAAGACGTCGGGCCGCTCGGCGATCACGCGAGCGAGCGGCATCTCCTCGCCGCGGAAGTCGGGGGTCAGCACCTCGACCTTGGTGCCGGGCGAGAAGCGGCGCACCGAGCGGATCACGCCGACGAACGCCGACGCTCCAAGGTCCGGCAGGTCGTCGCGGTCGACACTGGTGATGACGGCATGGCGCAGCTCCATCCGCTTGACCGACTGGGCGACGCGCAGCGGCTCGAGCGGATCATTGAAGGTCGGCTTGCCGGTCTTGACGTTGCAGAAGCCACAGCGGCGGGTGCACGTGTCGCCGAGGATCATGAAGGTCGCCGTGCCGCGCTCCCAGCAGTCGCCGATGTTCGGGCAGGCAGCCTCCTGGCACACGGTGTGCAGGCCTTCGGCGTCCATCTCCTTGCGCAGCTCGCGGTAGCGCTCGCCGCCGGGCGCCGGGACCTTGAACCAGGGCGGCTTGCGAGCGCCGAACTCGATCACCTCGCCGAGCTCGGCGGTGATGTCGCGCACACCGCCGGGGTTCGCGCGCGAGCGTGTCTGGTGCTCCCTGCTCACGCGGTCAAGGCTATGGCAGGCGTCGCCGCTTCGAGTAGGCGGCGCGGCGTGACCAGTCGTTGACGGCGGTCGAGCGCCTCGGCGAGCCGGAACGCCATCCGCTTGCGGAAGCAGGACATCGATGCGTCGTTCTCCTTCTCGCGCGCGACTGAGGTCATCGCGGCGCCGTCGACGCCGCAGGTCGCGATCCAGGCGAAGGGGGCGAGGTCGTTGGTGACGTTGACCGCGAAGCCGTGGGTCGTGACGCCACGCGAGACGTGGACGCCGATCGAGCCGATCTTCGCGCCGCCGGCCCAGACGCCGGTCAGGCCGTCGGGGGCGGTCGCCGCGATCCCCTCGTCGCGCAGCGCCGCGATCATCGCCTGCTCGAGCGCCGCTACGTAGTCGCGCACCGACGACACGCGCACGATCGGATAGCCGACGAGCTGACCGGGCCCGTGGTAGGTCACCTGGCCGCCGCGGTCGGAGTCTTCGACCGCGATCCCCTGGTCGCGGTACCACTGCTCGCCGCGCGGCAGGTCGGCCGACTGCGCGCGTCTCCCGCGCGTGTAAGTAGGCGGGTGCTCGAGCAGCAGCAGCGTGTCCGGGATCGCGTCGGCCTGGCGGGCGTCGCGCAGCCGCTCCTGCAGGGCCACCGCGTCGCGGTAGGGAAGCTCGCCGAGCGTCGTCACCCAGAGTTCGGACACAGGCCTGATCTTAGAGCGGTCGTCTGCCGCCCCGGCCGGGCGATCGCGGGCACTACGCTGCCCTGCGTGAGCCCCGGCGAGCGCTTCTGGACCAGTCGTCTGCGTTGGCGGCTGCGCGGATCGACCCAGTGGCCGGCGTTCGTGGTGCTGACGATCGTCGACGGCGCGGTGCTCGACCAGTTGCCGCCGGTCTCGACGACTGGGCTCAACTTCATCGAGGGCGTGCTGATCGCGACCTTCGCGAACCTGTTCCTCGTTGGGGCGGTCGCGCCGTGGCTGTCGCGTCGGCTGGCCGACCGCCGCGCCGCCGCGCTCGCTACGGCCGGCGCGCCGCCACCGACCGAAGCCGACCGCGAGGTGCTCCAGGACCGCACCGCGACGGCGCTGCTGATCGCCGGGCTGGCCGCCGTGATCGTCTCCGGCCTCGCCAACCGCCCGGTGATCGTCTCGGAGACCGACGCCACCGAGGCGAACGCCAACGCGCTGACCCGCTACGTCGAGCGCTCCGGCGACGCGGAGCTGGTGCGCAACCTCGAGACGGCGAACACGATCCGGCTCGGCGAGGGCTACTTCCGCAACTGCATCGCCCGCGACGACCGCGAGCGCTACTTCTGCGTCTTCGTCGACACGCGCGAGGACCCGCCCGAGGTCGTCGTCGACGACAGCGCCGAGCCGAACACCGTCTACCGCGGCCGCTAGCTCAGGTATCGCCGAGCAGGCGGAGGCGGTTGCCGCCGACGATCTCGAAGACCTCGACGCGGTTGCGGCCCGGCCGGATCGAGCGCTCGGGAACCATCACCGCGAAGCTCTCGCCGGTCCGCGCCCGTTCGGCGCGCGGCAGGCGGAGATGGAAGCTGTACCCCGTCGCTTCGATCGTGCCGTTGACCGCGACGGCGATCGCCCGCGTGTCGCGCGGCCCGGTGCCGCCGACGATTGACCCGGCGATCTGCGTCGGTCGCACGAGCGAGTCGCGCCGCACGGTGCGCATCGCGACCGCATTGGCGATCCCCGCCTGGAGCTTGGTCGCCGCGACGCGCGGCTGGTCGGCCACCGGCTGCCCGATCAGCTTGCGGCTCGGCCCGATGCCGGTGTAGAGGCTGTCCCAGTCGCCGGAGCCGAAGTGGCGTAGCCGTACGCGCAGCAGGACGCCGCGCCGCCGTTGCAGCTCGGCCGCTGAGATGTGCAGCCGGCGGCTGAAGTCGCGCTTGATCACCATCGCGCCGCGCCGCGCGCGGACCGTGCGCGAGAAGGCCGAGCGACCGTCGGCCGGGTAGGGCAGCCGCGCGTTGACCAGGTCGGCGATCGTCGGCGCGACGTCGGTCGTCCGCACGTAGCTGCGCACCACCTTGCCGCGCTTCTGGCGCGGCACCTTGACGAACAGCGGCACCGGCGCCAGCTCGTCGATGTTGCGCATGTTGGTGTCGCGCCGGGTCTTCACGCCCGACTCCGACGAGATCCCATGGTCGGCGGTGATCACGATCAGCGACTTGTCGAACGTTCCCTCGCGCTTCATCCGCGCGAACAGCCGGCCGAGCTCGCGGTCGACGAAGCCGATCTGGAGCTGCAGCCGCTGCTGGGCGTGGAGCGCCTGGTAGTCCGAGTAGAAGCCGGGCGTGCTGTTCATCCCGGCGATCGGGTCCTGCCAGCCGGCGCGCGTCTGCTTGCCCGACGGCAGGAACATGTAAGGCCCGTGCGGCAGCAGGATGTGGCGGATCGAGCCGAACAGGCGCGCCAACCGTTCGCGCCGCCCTTCCTGGAGCTGCGTCAGGATCGCCGGCCGGCCGCGCCGCGCGCCTGGGCACCAGCGCGGAGGGCAGATCGAGGTCGCCGCCTCGACGTGATGGATCGCGTAGCCCTTGCGGCCGAAGACGTCGTAGAGGCTGTGCGGATGGCCGGTGTAGTCCGGATCGCCGCCCGGTCGCGGGTAGCGCCCGTCGATGATCTGCGGGATCGCCTTGGTCGTCGAGTCGAACGTCGTCGTCGCGTTCGGGAACCAGTAGCTCGAGCTCGCCAGCTCGGCGAACGCCGGGTAGCGGCCGGCGTCGATCCGCCGGTTCGGCCCGAGCAGCAGGTCGGCCGGGAACTCGTCGAACATCAGCAGCACGACCGGCGGCTTGCCCTGCGCCGCCGCCTCGGCGTCGCGGTCGTCGTGGCCGACCGCGTAGGCGACGCCGGCTGCCGCCACTACCGCCAGGCCAATCGCTGCCAGCACCCGCTTCAGCACGACAGGAACTCTAGGTGCTGCGGCGCCGAGAACTGTGAACCAGCGGCTAACCGCGCGCCAGTAGCTCGACGCCGAGCCGGCGCGCGAGGCCCTCGCCACCACGCGCCATCACCCAGTCGTGGTTCCACTCGAAGACCGGGCGGGCGAGCGCAGCGACGCGGTTCATCCAGGGCTTGGTCGTCGCGACGCGCCAGTCATAGGTGACGGCGGTGACGCCGTCCTGCTCGTAGAGCCGCCACGTTCCGGTCCCATCGAGCTCGCCGGTCGCCCGGCCGATCATCAGCCGCGGAACCTCGATCTGGTCGACCTCGAACACGAACCCGACCGAGTAGGGCACGAGGCTGCGCCAGCGCACGTCGTAGCGGCTGCCGACCCGCTGTCCGTCGCCGCCGTCGAGCTCCACCACCGACTCCACCCCGCGCCACCACGCCGGCCAGGCTGCGTTCCCCGGTGGGGCCGCCGATCCAGGCGATACCGGCCCGGTGTTCACCGCCCTGCGCGAGGCCACCGAGCGCCACCACGCCGGCCAGGCGATCGGGTCCTCAAGTACTTCCCAGACCTCCGTCCGCGGCGCGCGCAGCAGCCAGGTCGTCAGGAACTCGTAACGGGCCACGGGCGCTCAGCCGTCGAGGCCGGGGATCGGTTCGATCGGGAGCTCGCCATTCACGCGCTCGAGTGCCTCTAGGTCAGCGCGATCCTGGGTGCGTCCGGCGAGCCGCTTGAAGCCGACCAGGCTTGGAAGCCCCGCGACACGAACCACGCTTCCGCGCAGCGACGCCGTCAGCGCGCCCGCGGCGACGGTGTCGTAGTCGAGCGGTGGCAGCCCGCCGCGCATGACGTCGACAACGCCGTGGCGTGTGTCGACGCGCAAGTGGTGGGCATCGCGGATGTCATCCGTGGTCAGTTTCTTGCCATCTGCAAAGCGCGTGGCCTCCGCAAGTTCGAGGAAGCGTCCGATCGCGTCGTCGGCCTCTGGCCCGTCGGGCACGAGCAAGTCGGAATCCCGCGTCGCTCGCGGGTACCCGTGCGCGATCACCGCAAAGCCCCCGATCACCACGTGCGGGAGTTCCGCTGCGGTGGCGTCGGCGACTACGCCGGCGAGATCAGGTCCTTGGATCTCGGGCAGTGACATGACCGCTGGCGCGAACCGCGCTGATCAACTCGAAAGCCTGGTCTGAAAGGCGCTGGCCTAGCTCCAAGCGCTCACTGGTCGAAAGCCTTGCGGCGAATCGGGCCTCTTGGCGGGCCTCGTCGCGGTTGATCTGGTCCCAGTCGCGATGGCGATCAGGCTGGACCCGCTTGGAAGCCATGCTCATAGTCTACGCTCGCCCGCCGCATCCCGGACGAATTCCGCTCAAGTCCCGGCTCTGTCACGCCGAAGCGGACAGTGGATGTCTGGGGCAAATCGCACCCGCCTGGTTCTGGCCGTGGCAGTCGGCGTGGTGGCGCTCGCCGTCTGGGCGGTCTCGGAGACCCAGCGCTCGACTGCCGAGCGGGTCTTCGACGAGAGCCGCGCCGCCGCGCGGATGCAGACCGCGATGCTCGACCAGGAGACCGGACTGCGCGGCTTCGCGCTGACGCGCGAGCGGCCCTACCTGCAGCCGTTCATCGACGGTGTGCGCGACTTCAACGACGCGTCGGCCGAAGCGAGCGAGCTTGCCACCAACGCCGAGCAGCGACGCCAGATCGGTCTCGTGACACGCACCGCGAATCGCTGGCGCGAGCTCGCCGAGCAGGACATCGGATTCGTGGGGCTGCAGCCTGGCAAGGACGCCCTGCGGCCGCCGAAGATCCGCGAGCGCAAGGCGCTGTTCGACGAGTTCCGTCGCGAGAGCGACGCGCTGCAGCGCCAGCTCGAAGACGAGCGCAGCGAGAAGCTCGCTCGTGCCGGCCTGATCTCGGTCGTCGTGATCATCGGGTTGGCGGTTGCCTTCTTCGGCGTCTGGCTGTTCCAGTTCGCCGCCGGCACGCTGGTGATCGACGGCTGGCGCCGGCACCTGCTGATGGGATTCCTC